>SLRF01000001.1 GCA_007131065.1 Candidatus Saccharimonadota bacterium | reverse complement strand
ACGTCGATCTGTCCGGTCTCTTCACCGACGGCCGTCATCTGGGTGATGATGGGCGGGAATATGCCGGTTTCAACTAGTGACTTAGATATCGGCTCACCGTTTTTGATGCTGGCTACGGAATCTAGAATGGCTTTCTGTATGACGGCGTTGGATAGGGCGCCACTGGTAACTTCCAGGGCGTTTACTACCGATACGCCGGCGCCGGTCAGTGAGCTGAAGGTCTGGGCGAAACGGGCGACATTGACCTTCAATACTACAGTGCCGAATATCGGGGCCTTAAGTAGGAATTTATCGAAGAGGAACTTGCCTTTCGGAGTTTTCTTCCATCGAAGCAGGGCCACGATACTACCTACTATCGCGATGACTATGCCTATGGCGTTGGATACGAGGAAATCACTGAGTCCTAGCAGTATTCTGGTCTGAATAGGTAGGTCCATATCGTATTGTTCGAATATCTCTCCGAAATTAGGGATGATGTTGGTCAGAAGAAAGGTTACGGCACCGATAGCCACTATCATGACAACTGCAGGGTAGGTGAGTGCGCTTTTGAGCTTACCTCGAATCTCGGCATCTTTTTCTTCCTGAATGGCGAGTCGCTCCATGATCTGGTCCAATATACCGCCTTCTTCACCGGCCTTGACCATGTTGATGTAGACAGGTGAGAAAACTTTCGGGTGCTCGGCTAGAGCTTCTGAGAGCGGGATACCGCTTTGGACTTTGACCACTACCTTATCCAGTACGGCCTGTAAGGCCTCCGAGTCGGTCTGATCGCGCATGGTAGCTAGTGATTGGATAAGCGGAACACCGGCATTTATCATGGTCGCCAGCTGGCGGGTAAAGATAACTATATCTTCGTTTTTAACCTTGTTGCTTCCCGGCATCTTAATCTGGATGTTGGCGGCGGATTTTTTCTGGGTCTCTACAGCCAGTGGGCGCATACTTTTCTTTTTAAGTGCCGCGACTGCCGCGTCTTTAGTATCGGCCTCTATAGTTCCTTTTTGGATTTCTCCACTAGCGTCTTGAGCGCTGTATTTAAACTGTGCCATAGCTATTCTCTAGTCACCCTTAGTATCTCTTCGATAGTGGTTTTACCCTGCAGGCATTTTAAGAATCCGTCCAACTGCATAGTTATAAGTCCGTTTTCGATGGCTTTGGATTGTATATCGTCAGCGGTGCCACTTTCTACTATGAGCCTCGATAGGCTTTCATCTACTTCTAATACTTCGTAGATTCCGATTCTTCCTTTGTAGCCTATGCCTCCGCAATCGTCGCAGGATTCGTCGTCTCCGACTTTGAATAATGATATATGCTTTAGATCGAGTTCGTCGGGAAGGATGACTTTGTTTTTGTCGGTACTCTTTTTCTTCTTGTCGTCTTTGCTGGAAGCTTCGGCTGCAGCTTTTTCTTTCTCATTGTATTTACGCAGGTTCTCGTTGATGTTGGGCAGGGCTTTGTTAATATTGAAATCTTCTATGATGTGCGCAAGTTCCTCATCGTCGGCGTCGTAGGGCTTACGGCAGGTGGTGCAGAGTTTTCTTACTAATCTCTGACCTACTACCACGCGTACGGTCGAGGCGATTAAGAACGGCTCGGTGCCCATGTCCAGCAAGCGAGGCAGGGTAGTAGCGGCGTTGTTGGTGTGCAGTGTGGAGAGTACTAGGTGTCCGGTCAAGGCGGCCTGGATACCTAGATTGGCTGTCTCACCGTCACGAATCTCACCGACCATGATGATGTTCGGGTCTTGACGCAGTAGCGCACGAAGTCCGGAGGCGAAGGTCATGCCGGCCTTGGGGTTTACTTGGGTCTGGTTGATTCCCCGCATGCGGTACTCAACCGGGTCTTCGATGGTCGATATGTTGACCTTGGGGGAATTAAGCGCGCTGAGCACGCTGTATAGCGTGGTCGACTTACCGGCACCGGTCGGTCCGGTGACTAATATCATTCCGTGCGGTTGCTTCATGGCCCGCTCCATGCGTTCTAGCGCAGTAGCTGCAAATCCTAGCTCGTCTAATGTAAGCGCGCTGGCCGTCTCATCTAGCAGACGCATTACTACTTTTTCTCCGTCCATGACCGGTAGCGTCGATACACGCAGGGCTATAGTTCCTGACGGGGAAGATATCTTGAAGCGTCCGTCTTGCGGTTTGCGGTGTTCGTCGATTTTGAGATTCGACATAATCTTAATCCTGGAGGCTAGAGCCAGCATCAGGTTGCGGGGGAGTGTGTTGGCTTCGCGTAAGACACCGTCGATGCGGTAGCGCACTTGCACTAACTGTTCTCTGGGTTCGATATGTATATCGGATGCACCTTCCTTGATGGCATATTCGATGATGAGGTTGACGGTCTTGGCGATGGGTGAGTCTTCGGCGACTTCATCGGCGCTGACTTCCTCGTGCTTGTCGGTGTCGGTTTCAGGAATTACCTTGGTGATTTCGCTGTCTAGATTACCCTTGTATTGGTCGAGCACTTTATCGATGTCGGATTCGGTAGCTATATATATCGATACATTTTTGCCTAGCAGTTTTTCCAGCGCGTCGACGGCCGGTAGGTCGCCGGGGTCGGACATGGCTATTTTGCTTTTGCCGTCTTTGCTGGTATCGAAGAGTACCGCTCGGTATTGGCGGGCGATATGCTCGGGTATCAGCTCTAGGACGTCGGGGTCGATTTTGTCGTTGCCTATCTCTACGAATTCAGCCTGGATGCTTTCCGCATACAGCTGGGTTAACTCTTTCGCACTTACCAGCTTGCGATCAAGCACCAGGCTCTGGAGCGGTTTTTTGTGTTTTTTAGCCTCTTCCGCCAGCTCGGTGAGCTTCGAGTCGTCGACTTTGTCCTTGAGTAGCCGCTGTAAGGCCGCGTCGCTTAGTTGCATACTCAAGAGTATAGCGTAAGCATCATCCTTCGTGCTAGGGTTGACTTTGTAAGTTCGGTTTTTGTACGCTATAATCTGTGTTAGATTTGAATTAGTAATTTAGGAGCTACCACCTATGAGCAGTAAACAAACATCCGCTAAAGCTAACCAAGAAGCGAAAGACGGTCGCTCGCAAGCATTGGACTTAGCAGTATCACAAATCGAGCAGCAGTTTGGCTCCGGCTCCATCATGAAGCTGGGCGATAAATACAATATTGATGTTGAGACCATATCGACCGGAAGCCTAAGCTTGGATATAGCTTTGGGCGGTGGTATACCGAAAGGCAGGGTTATCGAGATATACGGCCCCGAGGCTAGTGGTAAAACCACTCTGGCGTTGCACACTATAGCCGAAGCCCAGAAGGAAAAAGGTACGGTAGCTTTTATCGATGCCGAGCATGCGCTTGACCCGGAGTATTCTAAGAAAATCGGTGTCAAACTCGACCAGCTTCTGATATCCCAGCCCGATACCGGTGAGCAAGCTCTAGAGATAGCCGAGACGTTGGTCCGATCCAGTGCAGTCGACGTCGTAGTAGTCGACTCGGTAGCGGCACTGGTACCCAAGGCCG
This sequence comes from Candidatus Saccharimonadota bacterium, assembly GCA_007131065.1. GTDB lineage: Bacteria > Patescibacteriota > Saccharimonadia > QS-5-54-17 > QS-5-54-17 > SLRF01. The sequence goes on along the minus strand of SLRF01000001.1, from coordinate 1,189 downwards.
AGATAGAGGGCGAGATGGGCGATTCACACGTCGGCTTGCAAGCGCGGCTTATGAGCCAGGCTTTGCGTAAATTGACCGGTGCTGTATCGAAATCTAAGACTACTGTGATATTTATTAATCAGCTACGCATGAAGATCGGCGTGATGTTCGGCAATCCCGAGACCACTTCCGGTGGCCAGGCTCTGAAGTACTATTCATCAGTGAGGATAGAGGTACGGCGCACTCAAGCTATCAAGCAGGGAGAAGAGACGGTCGGAAATCACGTAAAAGCCAAGGTGGTCAAGAACAAGGTGGCTGCGCCTTTCAAGGTGGCGGAATTCGACATTATGTACAACGAAGGTATATCCACTACCGGAGATATCATCGACCTGGCCGTCAAGCACGAGCTAGTGAAGAAGAGCGGGGCATGGTACGAACACGATGGGGAGAAGATAGCCCAAGGGCGAGAAGCCGCCAAAGATTATTTACGCGAAAACCCTAAAGTGACCAAGAAGCTGGACAAGGAGATACGCAAGATAGCACTAGGTAAATAACGAGCCGTAAACGACCAGTGTTTACATGATATGTCTATGAAAATCACCAAGATTGAGCAACAGAAAAAGCGTCGCGACCGCTATTCTGTATATATAAACGACGAATTCGCTTTCGGTCTCGGTGAACAGCAACTGGTAGAGCTAGGCATAAGTAAAGGCCAAGAGATATCGAAACAAGAACTGGAGAAATTTTTAAAATATTCCCACGCCGGCAAGGCGTATGATAGGGCAATAGCGATGATAGCTCGCAGGCCGCGCAGCCGGAAGGAGATCAGGGACTACCTTGCTAGAAAAGATTATGACGAGCCGACTATCGATTCCGTAGTGACAAAGCTGATAGATAAGGAATTGCTAAACGACGCTCAATTCGCAAAAGACTGGGTGAGTTGGCGGCAAGCGACTACTCCGCGTAGTCGCAGGCGCCTGCAGGCGGAATTGCGGAAGAAGGGAGTCGACCAAGAGGAGATAGAGAGCGCATTAGAGGCGGTAGGTCATGAGGAAGAGTTGGAGCAAATAAAAGAAATTATAGAGAAGCGTGCCCGAAACTATGATTCAGAAGAGAAATTGATGGCTTATCTGGCTCGCCAAGGATACAACTACGATGTAATCCGACAGGCGCTTGATGAAAGGGATTAGGGGATCGATTAAGAGACGTT
>SLRF01000031.1 GCA_007131065.1 Candidatus Saccharimonadota bacterium | reverse complement strand
TAGCCGGAGCTTTGGGGTGTACGGTAGCGGACCTCATAGATGGTCAGAAGTTGCAGGTCAGCGGGAGCGATAAGGTGAAATTTGTCTATTTCGATATCGGCGGGGTTTTGGTGCATTGGCTACCGAGTCTGCACACTTTTGCCGAGCGGATACATCGTCCGTACGATGCGGTGTTGAAGCTATTCCATGAATATAATGGCGCTGTTTGTAGGGGTAATATGACAGCCGAAGAGTTTAAACTGTTGTGCCTGTTGAAGCTCGGAGTAGATGTCAAAGACGGCGGTCACGACCGCGCTATGCAGTCGTGGATTACGGATATGCGTCCGGTCTTGCCCACGCACGAGCTCATCAAAGAGGTTTCCAATCACCACCAGGTAGGACTGCTTACAAATCTAGGAAAAGGCTATTTTGAGGAATTTATCGATCGTGAATTAGTGCCAGAGATTAAATACAAGACAGTAGTGAAATCATGTGACTTAGGGCTAGTAAAGCCCGAGCATGAAATGTACGCCGTGGCTACCGAGGCGGCCGGGGTAGATCCCGGAGAGATACTTTTTATCGACGATTCGAAAGTAAACGTCAAAGCTGCCACTGATTTCGGCTGGCATGCGGAGTGGTTTGATGAGTACGATCCTCACGAATCGATATCCCGCATCGTTAAGCGGCACTTTTCGGCCAAGCCGGCCGCCTAAGTCACTTACTTGGTGGTATCTAGTCTATCTAATTGCTCCTGGAGCGTTTGAGAGCGTCTGAGAGTGGCCTCAAGGAGCTGTTTCGTCTCTTCCACCACTTCTTTGGGCGCGTTCTTGATGTAGCCTTTGTTATCGAGTCTGGCCTGGAGGCTTTCGATACTCGCGGAGGCCTCATCGAGATTGTTTTGTAGGTTTTTTCGGTAGCGTTTGACGGTATGTTCGTCGACATCCAGCCAGCATGCGACTTCTACACCTGGAACCGGCAGTCCGCGCCCGTCGCTGACTTGCTCGCAACCTTCCAGTCGGGCCAGCTTAGCTATGAGATCGGCATTGTTCTCAAGCATCGGCTCGTCTAGGTAATACAGCGTCTGACGATTAAGGTCCAGTTCGGCATAGAGGGTGCGTATCTCCCCTACTAGCTTTTGTAGTTTAGAGAATTGATCAAGGGCTTCGGTATCGATTTCACTGTCTGGCTTTGGCCAGCTTTCCTCCATGAGCAGTCCTTCTCTCCAGGGTAAATTCTGCCAGAGTGCTTCCGTAGCGAAGGGGGTGAAAGGGTGGGCGAGCTTGAGTATGGATTCGAGAACGAATACTAGCAGGTCGGGATTGGATTCGGCCTTGTTAGCTTCTATATACCAGTCGGCGAAATCGTCCCAAGCAAAGCTATATATTTGCTCCCAGGCTTGTGCGAATCTATAGGATTCTACATTTTTCTGGACGTCTATATTGACTTGGTTCAGGCGGGACAGTATCCAGCGGTCGGCAAGGTTTAGAGGTTGGGGTGTGGCGGGCTGGTAGTCTTCGTCGAGTTTGCTAAGACTGTAGCGGGTAAGGTTCCAGAGTTTGTTGGCGAAATTTCGTCCGGCGATTACCTTGCTACGATCAAATGCTTGGTTGGCTCCGGCGCTACGACCGCTAATAAGTCCTACGCGTAGGGCGTCGGTACCGTACTCGGTCTGAATCTCCTGTGGGGCTATGACGTTGCCTTTGCTCTTGCTCATCTTCTGCCCGTTTTCATCTAGCACCAGGCCGTGAAGGTATACGTCGCGGAACGGCACTTCCCCGGTCCTATAAATTCCCAGCATTATCATGCGGGCCACCCAGAAGAATAGGATGTCGGCTCCGGTCTCCATGAGATTATTGGGATAAAAGCGTTTGAAGTCTTCGCCGTCTGGAAAGTGTAGAGTTGCAAACGGCCACTGGCCGGAGGAAAACCAAGTGTCGAACACGTCGGGGTCGCGGTGGTAGGTTTTGCCATTTCTATGGAGTGTTTCCTGGGAAGTGTCGGATTCGAATATCCAGTCTTCGGGGTCGCTGGCATTGACGAAAGCCGGTATCGGTATGCCCCAGGCTATCTGGCGGGAGATATTCCAGTCGTGGATGTTTTCCAGCCAGTCTAGGAGCACCTTCTTTTTCGAGGTAGGGTGGATAGCTATCTCACCTTCACGCAGTGCGGTAGCGGCTTTTTCGGCCAGGGGCTTCATGTGTACTAACCACTGGTCGCGTATCAGGGGTTCGATGGTGGTGCCGCATTTGTAGCATATGCCGACGCTGTGTTTGTGTTTGGTGCCACCCTCTAGAAATCCGCTAGTTTTGAGGTCTTCGATGACCTTTTTTCTAGCTTCGAGCACGTCTAGGCCGTGATACGGCAAGGGCGCTTCGTCGGTAATCTTTCCGGTTGTGTCGATAATGCTGATGGTAGGTAAATTGTGACGTTCGCCAATCTCGAAGTCTAATTGGTCATGGGCCGGGGTGACTTTTACCGCCCCGGTTCCGAATTCGGGGTCTACCCCGCTATCAGCCACGACCGGAATGGGTCGTTCTACTAGGGGCAGGTGAATGGTTTTGCCGATCATCTCCTGGTAACGACTATCGTCAGGGTGGACCGCTACGGCAGTATCTCCTAGCATCGTCTCCGGTCTGGTGGTGGCGACTACCACTTCCCCGCTACCATCCTCGAGTGGATAGCGAATTGAATACAGCTTGGAGGAGCGCTCTTCGTATTCGACTTCGAGATCAGAGAAAGAGGTGTCGTGATGAGTGCAGTAATTGACTATGCGTTTTCCGCGGTAGATTAGATTGTCATCCCACAGTTTTTTGAATGTGTCGTAGGTGTTTTTCACTATGTGTTCATCGAGGGTGAACGAATTGCGCGTCCAATCACAACTAGCACCTAGGCTTCGGACCTGAGCTTCCATGTTGGATTTATTGTTTTGGACGAAGTCGTAGATGTCGGTTCGCAGTTGGTCGGCGGTAAAGTCGAAACGCGACTGCCCTTTCTCCTCGAGTACGCGCTCGTAAACTACCTGCGTTTCAAATCCGGCATGGTCGGCTCCGGGCAGGTAGAGCGCCGCTTTTCCCTGCATGCGCTGGTAACGCACCAGGCTGTCCTGGATAGCTAGTGTCAGGGCATGACCTAGGTGTAGGTTGCCGTTGGCATTCGGCGGCGGCATCAGTACTGTGAAGGGCTCCGACTCCCCTTCTCTAGGGCTGAATCCTCCAGAAGCTTCCCACTTTTCATAAAGTGACTGCTCATATGCGTGAGGGTCGTAGGCCTTCGGCAACGACGATATTTGGTCTAAATCCTTTGGTTCCATCTCTCAACATTATAAGAGAAAAATGCAATATTACTACCGTCGAACGCAAGGTGATTTAGAGCATAAGCTTTTGACTGGCCGGTGAACGCAGCCATACTTAGGTGTATGAGCATTGAAAGAAGCGCCAGCAACAGAGTGGAGATAAGCGAACATAGCGATTTTGCATTTCCTGGAGACGAAATCATCGAAAATAGTCTTTACCAGGAGGTCGTAAGAAGTGGCTACGTATCATCGGTCAGCACTATCAGCGGAGCACCTAGATCCTTGGGCGTGGCTCCCGATAACGAGACTGTCGAACGATGGAAGCGCATCGGGGCAAGTGCCGGCCTTCTAGACGACTTCCTAGACGATTCACCAGATAGAGACACTGCCTATAGTATGTATATGCAAGGAGTCTCCGGAGCGATCAATATGAATATGACAACACCCGATTGGATAGACGACCGCCTACCCGCATCTCTCGTACTGTTGAATAATTCAGTCGCCAATCTGCCAAAACGACAGATAGATACGTTACGAAATAGCGCGCTTGCAATAGGTGAAATATCACGTGCGAAAAAAGATTGTAGCGAGTCAGAACACTATATAGATGTTTTGCGCATGGAGGCGCACCATACTGCTACGCTTGTCTATGAATCCGCATCTGCTGCTATGCGTTCTAGACCTGGATTTAACGAATTCGTTCGGTGGACGCATTCGGCTCTAGAGCTAGGCACTTTATACGATAGCGCACGTGATTTATCAGATGATTACAGGGAAGGCAGAACATCTACGAACCCAAATGTTTTAAATTGTATGCGCATAGCTATGAGCGCTCGCTTCCCTCTGATCTCATTAATAAGAGATACTCAGCAACGAAGAGCTTCTCGGGCAAGTCTGATTAGCAGGATGAAATATAGTCGCTAAGATTAACTTTTATCTATAGAAAAACACCCTTCAACAATAAGGGTGTTTCACGTGAAATTAATCACACAACCTTTAAGGCTGCGGTTCTTCCCGCGCAATTCAAATCTCCAAACTAGCTTTTATTTTTGTGCTCCCTAAGCAGCAGGCTGTTTGTTTTATGTATATATATTAACAAAAAGCATGACAACAAAGCAATAGCATGTTGACCCCTGTGCTTCCTAGCATTCAGTTACGCTGTTACATCGATAGTGAAGGACGAACTTCCAGAGTATATGGATCGGCCGGTTCATCTTTGCGGGACTGGAAGTATCCGAGTGATGCAATCATGGCGGCATTGTCAGTGCATAGGCTCATCGGGGCATATTCGATATCGATCGGCAGAGCTTCTTGGAGTTGCCGGCGCAATTCCTGATTAGCAGCTACTCCCCCGGCTATTACTACTGATTTTGGTTCGTGTGCCTCATAAGCGGCCAGGGTCTTATCTACCATGGTTCGTACGGCTGTGTGCTGGAAGCTGGCTGCGGTATCGTCGACCTGCTTTTTCGTAAGACGGTTTGAAATTTCAAATGACGGATAGTCGTAGCTTTCGCCAATCAGTTTCTGTAGGTGCCGCAGAACGGCCGTCTTGAGCCCGGAGAAGCTAAAATCATATGGATTGTCGAGTTTACTGATGGGAAAATCGTAAGCTTGAGGATCACCGCTCTCTGCAGCCTTGGCGAT
>SLRF01000005.1 GCA_007131065.1 Candidatus Saccharimonadota bacterium | reverse complement strand
GTTTACGTATTGCGAGTAGTGAGTGCCGTATACCGGAGTGTTAACGACTGGTATATGGCATTGTCCAAGCCACCCGGAAGGGTGGTTTTTATTTTCGTTGACTAACGAAGTTAGTGGACTCGAACCGTCAGTCGCGAAGCGACAGGTTCGAAGACGACGAGTTCTAGTAGACGCTTGCAGATATACACTATATTCCGACTGAGAGCCAAGCATGGGCGCCATGGAGTCATAGCACTTATGTCTTACATCTGGTATGATTCTAGTAATTTAATTGTGGGATTATCAACAATGAATCAAAAAGGGTTTACGCCGTTTGAAGTACTGGTGGTTGTATTAGTAGTAGCTATATTCGGGCTTGTCTCGTATCAAGTCTGGGGCAGAATGAATAGTGAGCCTAAACAAGCTAATAATGCTCAACAAGAACAAATTAACGATCATGAAGTTACAGACCTAAATGTAAGCTACGAAGTATGGACTGAGATGAATAAAGAGTATGAAGACGAGGATGTCGAAGTGTTCTATGGGTCAAAGGAGGGGACTGCTTCCCTGAGGGTATATGGCAAGAATAGTCCCAAGATCTATTACAGCTCGAACGCACCCGTCTACTGTCAGTACGAATCAAAAAAATGGCAACACTATCATGCACTCGAAGCTGGAGGTGGTGAATATACGAGGGACGATTCATCAGACGCTTGTGAATCAATAGAAGAAACTGAGATAAATGGCTTGACGGCCTTCACTCGTTACGGCGGCGCTTCAGGACAAGTAAGATATGTTGTTGCGGTTGAGAATGGCAACGAATGGTTTGTTTTTTCAGATTTTGAGAATTACGGTCATGACAGAGAAATAGATGCTGAAATATCTGCTACAGAATTTGAAGAAATCAATAAAAGATTGCTCGAAAACCTCCATGGTCTTGTAATGAAAACCTTTACCGAGTCGATATAAGCCCATAACTACGAGCTAATCATAGCCACTATCGAAACATAGTGATTATTATTACCGTAGTCCAGAAAAGCTAATTGAGAGTAAGTCTTGCATTGCGATTTGAATTAGCATTCAGTGCTCGGACCTATAGCACGAAGTACAAGTTCGATCACAAGAGCCACGCGCACCCGTGCCTTGCAAGGCACGGGGAGCATGACTCGCAGGGAGTAGCGTAGCGTTTGTCCTAGCGCGCCATCCACTCAAGTATTGTGAGTAGTTTTTGTTATAAAGCCGGATGCTTGGTACCATTTATATATTGATTCAAGACAGAAAGAGAAGGCTCTATGGAGGTATATTGTGGAAATTGTGAAAAGGAAGTAGCAATCACGGCTTGCGAAATACCGCATGAATGCGAAGATGCACCGACACCAGAGCATGCACATTGCGGGGATTGCGGTAGCACGGTACCAGTTGATGCGCAGGATAAGCTAACTCCTTAGTAATAATCTCTATATTTATTTTAAAATGCAGGGGTAGTACGGTTTGTTTAGCCAGCAAGCGTGATGTATGATATTAAGCATAAGCTCATAAAAAATCAAAAAGAGGTAGGCCTTATGTATTTCGAGATTAGCTACGACACTACGACAAAGTCGGATTCTAGCGATAAGGTTACTGAATGAAAGACTTAAAGCAAAAGCTAGAGAAGCTAGTAGAAGGTGTAGTTACAGACGAGGAAGCGGAGCTCGAACGCGCCAGCCACGACGCTAGTTTATTTGAAATACGGCCTCAAGTTATAGTTAAACCAAAAGATCATAAAGATATCGAGAAGGTCGTGGATTTCGTATCCAAGAATAAGAAGGACAATCCGAACCTTTCCATAACTGTACGCAGCGGCGGTACATGCATGAGCGGCGGGGCTGTAAATGACTCCATTATCATAGATGTTAATGAATTTATGACCGATGTCGGAGAAGTAGAAGAAGATCGCATCCGCACCCAGCCCGGAGCTTTTTATAGAGATTTTGAGCCAAAGACTTTAGCAAGCGGTAAACTCATGCCCTCATATCCAGCATCGCGCGAGCTCTGTACTGTCGGTGGCATGGTGGCTAATAATTCCGGTGGTGAGAAGTCGTTAGAGCATGGCAAAACGGAGAATTTCGTCAATGAGCTAGATGTAGTTTTGGCTGATGGTAATACTTATACGCTTAAACCCCTTACTCGCAGAGAGCTAGAGTCCAAGATGGAGCAGGGAGATTTCGAAGGAGACCTGTATAAGCGAGTGTATGAGCTAGTAGAAGAAAATTACGATCTGATAGAGGATGCAAAACCTAAGGTCACCAAGGATTCGACCGGCTACCATCTGTGGAATGTATGGGACAGAGAAAAGGAGATATTCGATCTTACCCAGCTTTTTGTAGGATCTCAGGGAACGCTCGGACTGGTTACCGATATAGAATACAGGCTAGTGGATGCGCCGACTAATTCCGGCACACTTGTCATGTTCCTGCGAGGCACTGACGATTTGGGCGGTATTATCAACGATGTACTCTCACATAATCCAGCAACATTCGAAGGCTTCGACAACTATACATTGATGTTGAGTTTCAAGCTGTTCTTCTATTTCCGCAAAACTTTGGGGTGGTGGGGGATGATGAAGCTGGGGTTGCAGCTCATACCGGACGCCTTCAAGTTGATTCGTGGCATACCAAAGATGATTCTACTAATTGAATTTAATGGCGACACTCCTCAAGAGGTAGCTGAAAAAGTACACAATCTACGAGAGGAATTACGTCCCTACGGTCATGAAGCACTGTTTGAAGAGAATGAAACAGAAGCTAAATCTCGAAAGTTTTGGATAATGCGCCGAGAAAGCTTCAATCTATTACGCAAAAAGGTCAAGGACAAGCACACGGCGCCGTTTATAGACGACTTAGTGGTTCCGCCCGAACACCTGCCAGAGTTTCTCCCTGAAGTACGCAAAGTCATAAACAAGTATGACTTGCTAGCAACAATTGCTGGCCATATGGGTGATGGCAACTTTCACATCATACCCCTCATGGAGATAGAAAAGGAAGAGGAACGCAATAAGCTCGAGCCGGCCATGAGAGAGGTGAATGAACTAGTGCTCAAATATGGCGGTTCGCTTTCGGGTGAGCACAATGATGGTATGGTTCGAGGCCCCTGGATAGAGACTATGTACGGCAGTAAGGTATTCGGACTCTTCAAAGAGATCAAGACTATATTCGACCCTGAGAATATCTTTAATCCGCACAAGAAGACAGATGCTGATTGGGAGTACTCTAAAGACCACATCCGTACTAGTTTCTAGACTAGTAAACAGCTCTATGTGGCATTGCCAAGCTGTCTGAAACATTTCGGAGCATGTTATAATACTAGATACATTAAGTAATAGGAGAGGTTTAATATGCTCTCGAGAATAATAGATGAAACAACTAACGCGGTAGTATCGGCCGTAAAAGGCGTAGGAAATGTATTCCAAGCCCTTACCGACACTGTCAAAGACCAAGTGGTCAACGTACTAAGTGGCACCGGCGAAGTAGCCGGAAGCTTGATAGAATCGGTGGCTTCCGTGGCTAGCGGAGCTGTCAGGGGCGCTGGAGAAGTAGGAGCTTCTGTAACCGAAACTGCTCAAAACACTATGAGTGGTGTGATACAAGGGGTTAGCCAGGTTGGCGGAGATGTACTCGACGCCGTCCGAGGAGGCGCTCACGGAATCGTAAAAGGAGTATCCGACACCGGAGGAGATATTGGTGAAGCCGCTGTATCAGCCGTACAAGGTGCTATCAATTCTGCAGGCGACGTAGGAGCAGATTCTGCCGCGGCAGCCCACGCAGCAGTAAGCGGGACTTTGGATGCGGCTACAGATATCGGCGGAGATGCCGTAAACACTGTGCGCAACGCGCTACTTTCAACCGCCAAGCTACCCAGGGATGTCATAGAGTCCGCACTAAAAGGCAGCGGTAAAGAAGAAAAAGAAGAGTAAAAGCAAAAAGCTCTACAAATAAACGGACCGGCTATTAGATTAAGCCGGTCCGCTTTATGTTTAGATTGCAATATTATGATATAATAATATGCATATGTAAACCTTATGATAGTAGTATTAATTTCTGCGTAGGTTTAAAATAAGCTAGTGAGATATATGAGAAGAAACCCCATATCAGACGCATATCGAAAGTTCCGTGAACTGAGCCGTTGGCGACAAGTGACTTTGGTAGTCGGTAGCTTGGCTATTCTATTGTTGATAATACCGCTTTTGACCTATGCATGGTTCGTGCGCGATATAGCCAACGAAGAACGGTTGATGAACCGCAACAATACCGGTGTAGTGATGCTGGATCGTCATGGTGAAGAGTTTTATCGGACTTATAATGCCAATGCATCTGATAGAGAGCAAGTACCATTTGAGGAGTTGCCACCGCATCTAGTCGAGGCTTTACTAGCGTCTGAAGATAGAGAGTTTTATGAACATAGCGGTTATTCGCCACGTAGGATCGCCGCCTCGCTTTATGCCAATATATTAAATCGTGATGCCACCAGGTATGGAGGCTCTACGATTACTCAGCAACTAGCTAAGAACGCGCTACTTACCGATGATAAAAATTACCTTCGCAAATACCAGGAACTGGCCCTAGCTATCGCTATCGAGCGCCATTATGAAAAGGACAAGATAATCGAGTTGTATCTAAACTCTGTATATTTCGGTGAAGGCTCGTTCGGTGTGGAGGATGCCGCGCAGAGGTACTTCAATAAGCCTGCTACGGAATTGACCCATGCCGAAAGCGCGATGCTGGTAGGTATATTGCCGGCACCTTCTTCTTGGTCGCCGATTTCTGGAAGCTTGGAGCGGGCACAGGAGCGTCAATATGGCGTATTGCTTGCCATGTCCGAACTAGGCTATATCGAGGAGGATGAGCTTGAAGTAATATCTGGTGAAGAATTGGTCTATAGTACCGAAGTCGATGATGAAGATTCATTCGCTATCCATTTTGCAGAAATGGTCCTAGATGAACTAAGGGAAGACTATAGCGAAGAACAGATAGCTCGTTCCGGCTTCCGAGTGACTACTACTCTGGATGCCGACTGGCAGCAACAGTCCGAGTCTGTAGTAGAAAATCACATCAACCAGATTCG
>SLRF01000043.1 GCA_007131065.1 Candidatus Saccharimonadota bacterium | reverse complement strand
GTGTCTATACCTTCTAATATCGCCGAAGGGTATAAGAGAAAGAATAACGGCGAATATGTGCATTTTCTCTCTATAGCTGAAGGTTCTGCGGCAGAAGTAGAGACCCAATTATTGATAATAAAAGAAGTTTATCCTGATATAGATATAGAGGGCGCGCTCGTAATGACAGAAGAGGTACAGAAAATGCTTTTCTCCCTATCAAGTAAAATTAAAACTAAATCCTAGACCCTATATCCTATGTCCTTAAAAAGTCTTAAATTGGCCAACTTTCGCTCATACGAGGAGGTGGAGTTTGAATTTGATCCGGAGATGACGGCTATCGTGGGGCCGAATGGTAGTGGTAAGACTAATGTGTTGGAAGCTATATATACGCTGAGTATGACCAAGGGTTTTCGGGATAATCCGGCCGATATGGTGCGAGGTGACGAGGAGTGGTTTAGGATCGAGGCCGATGTAGACGGTGATAAACTAGCGATATCGTGGAAGGACGGGGCTAAAAAGATAACCAGAAACGACAAAGAGATGACCCCGCACGACTACCTCGGATCTTTCCCGGTAGTGCTATTCGAACCCAGTAGTCTGATGATGGTAAAAGGTGCACCGGCTCTGCGCCGGCAGTGGCTAGATAGGGTATTATCTTTTAGCGATAAAAAATACTTAGTATCGCTGTTGCAATACAGAAAGAGTCTCAAGCAGCGCAACGCTCTTCTGCGCCAGCCTGGCATACGTAGCGAAGAGATATTTGCTTGGGACATGATACTGAGCGAACATGCGGAATACATAGCTAAAAAGCGCTCTAAGACACTGGAGTCCATGCGAAGAAACTTCTCAAAGCATTACAAAAAGATATCAGGCAGTGATGAGAATGTGGTTATCGAGTATACGATGAATATCGATAACGACGATTACAGGAATCAATTATTAGACAAGCTACAGACAAGACTAGAGCGCGATAAGCGCATGGGCGGAACCAGCGTGGGGCCGCACCGGGATGATATTGGTCTGTTGTATAACGATAAACCTCTTTCTCAGTACGGATCACGCGGAGAGAATAGAACAGCTGTGCTGGCACTAGTGTTGTGCGAGCTGGAGTATCTATCTAAGAAGTGCAAACTCCCGCCAGTGCTCTTGCTTGATGATGTACTAAGCGAGCTGGATGAATCCCGGCAGAAATCACTAATATCTGCTATAAAAGGTATACAAACTATACTGACTACTACTGAAATCGATACCGATATCGGTAAACACAAACGGATCGATCTAGGGGGTATATAATAAAACCATGAAGTCGATAGATGATGTACTAAAGAGCCGGGTTGAAGATTTCGACATGGAGCGAGGCGATAGCCTGGCTGGGATACAAGACATACTAAACAAAAACTATATGGGGAGGGTGCGGGCCAAAAAGATAAAAGACGGTTTACTTACTATCACCACTCCTTCAAGTGTGGTGGCTAACGAGCTGAGGCTAGCTCAAGTGAAGATTAAAAAGCAACTCAAAGACTACGGGGTTGAGGAAGTTCGGATCCAGATTAACTAGTCTATTCTTTCTATTTCGAGGCTACCTGGGTCAAAGCCCCAGTTTTCTATTTGAGAAATAGCCAAATCGTAGCGATGCTGGGATTCAGCCCTAATTTGTAGGACTATGCCGTTGCTGTCCCCGGCTCGGTAGTGAATCTCAAAAAGCATACTCCTGTATGGTAAATGGCGAAGAATTTCGTTTTCATCTCTAAATTTCTCACCCTCTAACTGTGTTTGTAGGCCAAGAGCACCTTCGGCTGCAATAAAAACTTCCTCTTCTTCTCGTACTATAGCGAAAGCCTCTTCAGTAACGGGCTGTAGTAATATTGCAATTTCAGTTCTTTCCTCTCCGATATGAAACGTCTCTGAACCGTCTGCGAAACCTTCTCTCGATGCTTCAAGGGTGTATTCTCCAGGCCTAAGTCGTGACTCACCAGGCTCTATAGAGTCTCCATTGAGATATAACTCCGCATCACTAGGAGCAACAATTATGTTTACCCTGGTGGTGGATGCGCTTATCGTTGCCATTATAATTATAGGTATGAGAAATACAGCTACTATAATAGACAGAGTTAAAACAGGTTTTGCATATACTAATTCTCGAAGTTTATCCATCGTTTCCATTCTCCTCCCCGTTATCTATAGACACATCAGGATTTCTATACCAAGTAAGCCTACTATCAACAATGGACTCTCTGCCAGCCATCGGTGCGCGAACTCCGGAAGTGGAGCAACCCCTGGATGAATAAGAAGCACTAGCTACTTCGGTCTCAAAACCTGGCTGGTTTCCTACGAACATAAACGTATGGCCGGTTCTCATGGCCACATCCCCAGGCACTAAGTCCGCACTGCTGATTTCATTTCCTCTTCCAACAACCTCCCAGCTTTCCTCTAGGTACCGGGTTTGTAGAGGGGTGGCGCCTTCATAACTATTGTAGTTAGTGTCAAAACCGCTATTACGCATGACTCGGGTAACGAAAGCACCACAGTCGTTGCCACTGCACCCGCCAAGGTATTCGCCATTTGCAGCCGCTGCCCGGTGGGCTGCGGCGTATTCTTCCCTTTGCTCTCTTCTTTGTGCTCCCCATTCTTCCAGTGATCTATATTCCGGCCAGGCATAAAGAAGGGCGGTGGCAACTACATCATCGCTATATATTCCACAACTGAGGCCAGTGATGCTTATGCGGTCGAGGTTTACGGAATCCTCGGCCTCTTCCAGTATGCCGTTGGTTACAGTCTCGATAGTTTCCATATATCGAGGCACGTCGTCTACTCGTGTGTCCAGATATCCGGGAACATCATCCGTGCCTACCAAGAAAGACTCGATTCCATTCTCGAGATTTCCGCTAAAGCGGCGGTTTATATACTGGAACATATCGTCCGGATCGCCCTCGTCTCCACTGGCCGGGAAGTTAGCTGCATATAGGCTGTCTTCCCAGCTATCCCAGGCATACCACCTTCTAGAATCTTCGTTTAGTTGTACGTAGGGCTGGGAGCTAGACGCGGTTCTTCCGAACCCGTTGTTTCCGCCGAGGTTAATAGCAGTGGTGTTAGGGTCTGTTCCTAGGGAGCTTTCGGCTACTGCAAGTGCTACTACTAAAATTGGACTGATTCCGCCCCTTACACCTCCTTCTACAAAGTATTCTCCCAACCCTACATAAGGGGAGTTTGATTGGCGGCCTTCGATATAAGTATCTATAGCGTCGGCAAGAGCTTGTTCATCGAGAATTTCAGGAAGTAAAAGAGGATATTCATCTGTACCGGTGGTTCCACACAGTTGCTGTTGAGTGGTCTCTATCTCTCCGTAGTATAGTGGTGCTTGCAGGTTTATGGCGCGTAGATCGTCTTGAGTAATCGCCAACAGTCCGTGAGGTGTAAACGAGGCTAATACCAGCGTAAATGCGAATATTATAAGGGCTAGCTTTTTTATAGTCATGGTTTTTATAGCCTTCTTTTTTAACATGGGTCGTTATGGCTTAAGCATTCTATATTGTCCATTATATCTTGGTCTAGCCGCCAAATACCAACTTTTTCCCAGAATTGGCGTTGTCCAGACCCTAGACTCTCTCCACTGCAGTCTATACGGTGGGATATTTCATCATTCGGACCGTCTGTACGCTCCCAGGTCCATTCACTGACATACTCACTTTCCCTGTCGGCGTTGTTATAACCCATTTGTCGGTAATAAGGTTCGTTCATACACCTGTCTATTATCAAGTCCATCAATATAGCGTCGCTCCAGAGACCTTCGTCGCATGTTCGTCCGGCACCATCCACGAACCCCCCTTCCCCGTCAGAGAAACATCTATATCCTTGCGTCAAGGTCATTTGTGTATCGTTATCCACTGGATCGATGTTGTTTATGGTTTCTTCAGAAAATGCGAACTGGTTTATGTCATAGTTGGTGAATTCGACCTCGGCATTGACTGGTTTAAAAGCCAGGTTTTTTATAGAAGAGCCGATATAGCTCGGAATATCTACCAGGAATTTTATGGTGTTACGAAATCCAATATCCGTACCCATCGCCACACTGGTAAGGGTGGAGCGGGGATTATCTGGTGAGAGATACCTCCAGACAAAACCTTTCTCGCGATCTTCCGCAGCTAGTTGTGCAAAGTGATTGTTGCGCAGTGAAGCCATCTCCGCGTGGGTTACTGGCGGTGCTCCTTGGCTGCGACCATGTTCTGATTGGCTGAGGTTCATACCCATATCTATCTGTCCGGTTAATTCGGCCGGGCTTTCGGGCACTAAGGCACTGAATGCCATGTTCATAATCATGAATGACAGGGTTCCGACTATTCCTTCTACAGCGGCAAAACGGACTGCTGCCCCTGGCCCACTAAACAGTGACGCTACCCCCTCCACTATAGTAAGGGTCCAGCCGACATAGGGGTTTGCCAAAGTGCTACAAATCGTACTGGTTGCCGGTAGGGAATTGACTATGTTTCCAAGCCCCAACACTGCCCCGGCCATAAATGAATGGTCTGCTATAAAAGACATGCCGGTATCAAGTTCACTGCCGTCCACGGCCAGGTTGGTAGCTCGTTTCCAGGCGGCCGATTCTTCGAAACCGCGGCTATAAGTAGTAGTTCCGGCATTTTGCAATAGAAGGTCTGGATCGCTTTCTTCTAGTGCGCCTCGGTCTACTTCGTCTATAGGCTCCCCGTCTTCATCGACTGCTGGTGGAAGGTTTGTGTCTACATCGCGCTCTTCAGTATCGAGTGTTTCCACCTCTTCTTGGAAAGCCTCTGTTAAATCTACTACTTCATCACCGTGTACTTCGTCTCCGGCCGCTAATTGAGAGCCGGCGGTCAGGAAGTGGCCTTGCCGACTGAGAAGTATCTCGTATCTTTCTTCTAGATTGGGTACGACATCCGCGATCATGGAGCTTACGCAAGCTACGGCCATAGATGCGCCTATTAGTGAGCCTCTAGCAAAGCTTCTCGCAGAGGATCGAGCATGACGAGTGGGGTCATCGGCATTGCGTGTTTCAGCCGCTGTCTCTTGGTATCTGTCCGAGCCGACGTCGCTAACCCTAACCCTTGTACTGTCAGTACCTCTTAT
>SLRF01000045.1 GCA_007131065.1 Candidatus Saccharimonadota bacterium | reverse complement strand
TTCTTCGATTCGCGATAGACAGTATGTCTCCTGAGTAAAGGATTGAATTTGCGCAGTTCTAGCCTGTCTTCAGTGTTCTGAAAACTCTTGGTGGTTGTGTATGTTCGGTGTCCGCTCTCAGTGCACTCAAGTGCAATTATCCTACGAGCGCCCTTTTTCTTAGCCATTGTTTACGTCCTTAACAATCTAAAACTTCAAAGATGTATTCTACTGTACTTATCTTTGTCATGCAAGGGGTGGACACGACGCCGACTTGCCTTAATAATGAATACTTGGGAAGATGTAGTAATGCTATAATGAATGACGTGGAAACATGCGCTCACTGTAGCACTAGAATTAATATTCCTAAGCGAAAGTACTGCTCTAATAAATGCCAGAAGGATTACGAGTACGTCACGTACATTGAAAAGTGGAAACAAGGACAAGTTTCAGGTAGCCGTGGCAGGAATGCAAAGAATATATCTGGGCATTTAATTCGATACCTTTTAGAAAAGTATGATGGCATATGCTCAGTTTGTTCCTGGGGTGAGATTAACCCAGCAACAGGAAAAGTGCCACTTGAAATCGATCATATTGATGGAAATTCTGAAAATAATCTAGAAGATAATTTACGTCTTCTATGTCCTAATTGTCATTCATTGACACTAAATTATCGTAATCTCAATAGAGGTAAAGGAAGGGAATGGCGAAGATCAAAGTACCTTAAGTCGACATAGTATGCCACCTTAGCTCAGCTGGCTAGAGCAACGCTCTTGTAAAGCGTAGGTCGTCGGTTCGAATCCGACAGGTGGCTCCATTTGAGTTTAAAGTTATGAGGCTATAAAGTTCTACATATTCATAAAGTGAGTTGTTTACTCTATAACTTTCGACTCTAAGACTTGATTCCGCCAGGGTAGCGAAGCGGTCAAACGCAGCTGACTGTAAATCAGCCGGTTTCATACCTTCGGGGGTTCGAATCCCTCCCCTGGCACCATGCATATGCTAGTTTGCGCAGTAAACTGGTATATGCATGTGTTATAACGACGAGGGATTCGAACCCGAGAGGGGATAAGTAGCCAGTGGCTACTTATCGTGTCCTAGCTTGGCCGAGCGACATAAGCGAAGCGAATCAGGAGCGAGCAGAGTATGTCACGAATCCCTCCCCTGGCACCATGCAAATTAGCTCGGCGAATGTCGAGTTAATTTACTTGTTAGCGGTTGATAGGTGCGTAAAGCTACGAGACATTATGATTAATAATAACAAATGGCAGTGATTATTCGTGAAAAGTGCTTGTGGTTATTCTACATTCCGATACAACGGCAGTCTTTATATGAGCATTCGGATCTGGAGATAAGACACGCTCTACCTTTTCGCCGTGAGTAATTTAATTTGTTAGCTCTTGGCACAATTTTACAAAACGTTGATTATAATCTATCTGGAGCCGACGGCGAGGATTGAACTCGCGACCTCTTCCTTACCATGGAAGCGCTCTACCACTGAGCTACATCGGCATATTAACCATTGTAAAACATACTAGATAGTAGCAGATAATACCGAAAGCGACAATCGAACTACTCCTGTAATTGCTCAATGCGTAATTTAATATCGTCGGCATTCTTGTACTGCTTGGCCGATTCGTAGGCTTCAACTAGGTATTCTAGATTCCGCCTTGTCGGCTCTTCTTTGACTACCTGGTTAATTATGTCGACTACTCGTTTGTGGTTGCCTAGTTTTTGATGAACTTTGGCAAAAACCAATAGTCGCTTGGTGCTAGGTTCTAGGTCGACTACTTTCTCTAGAGCTGAAGCAGCTTGCTCATAATTTCCACTTTGGAAGTGAACGAGACCTAGATTGTACAAACTAGCTATAGATGGAGCTAGACTAGAGGCTATATCGAAACATGCCGCAGCATCGTCGTAACGATTCATGCGTACATATATCAAGCCCAGGCGGTTGTAGGCGGCTGTGTTCTTCTGGTCGCTTTTTAATATCTTCAGCAAAGCACGTTCTGCCATCTCGTAGCGTTGCTTGCTAATAGCCACTTCCGCATATTCCCAAAGTCTACGGATATTCTCGGTCTGCTTAGGAGTGATGACATCGCGTTGCGTAGATTTACTGTATCGTGAAAGCAAATAACCTGCCGGCAGAAATAGTAATAATAAAAGACCTAATTCTGCCATAATACCTGCTCCCTTAAAGCTATGACGTCCAACACGTGGCGCTTATTGGCATGTGCATCGACTAGGCGCTTCGCCTCTAGACACAGTTGCACTGTTTCAGACCAATACGAATCTGGATTGTCTCTTAACTGCTTCCTCACAAATACAATGATATCATCAAGTACTTCGGGTAGCTCTGATTGTAGTTGCGAAGCTGCCTCTAGTCGATCGCTTAACTCGTCAGAAAACAAAGCTCTTATGCTCGCAGATTTATCCCCGTCTCCGTCCTTGGCCTCTAGCTCTTTCAATATACGAGCCGGTAGTGGCCCGTGATAATCGATTAACTCCTCTACTTTGCCTGGAACATGATCGATGTGTTGCTCCTTAAGCCACTCGAGTAAGCTTTGCCTGGAAGGCTCCTTGAAATACAGATTGTGCGTCCGGGAGGTGATCGTTGGCAGTAGAGAGTCAAGATGCCCAGCTATTAAGATTACGGTGGCATAAGTAGGGAGCTCTTCTAGAGTCTTAAGTAGCGCATTCTGTGCTGCATGCGTCATGCGTTCCGCATCATCGATAATGATTGCGTATTTCTCATTGCTGTTTTTAAGATTTAGCTGTCGAACTATATTGTGTATGGAGGCTATCTTGATAGAGCCATCTTCATGTCCGATAATCTGGATATCGTATCCATCTAAGACATGGCGCACAGCCATAAGCCGACCGGCTCCTTGCTTGCCGTGGACTATGTATGCTCCAGGACGCAGGACTTGCTCCAACCTTTGCTTGGTATGCGGGTGTAATAATATTGACATTATCTTTGCTGATTATACCAAAAGCCTAAGAGGTCTTCGGGGAGCTTACTACTAAAGCTAACTCGGCCTTGCGCGGGATGGTCAAAGCTCAGTTTACTAGCATGCAGAAATTGTCTGCTTAGACCCTTAGTCTTCTTGCCGTACAATTCATCTCCAAGTATTGGATGGCCAATATACTGCATATGTACTCGAATCTGATGAGTGCGTCCAGTAAGAATCTTCAGTTCAAGCATAGAACACCCTGGCGCCTCATCAACGACCTTATACTCGGTTATAGCCATACGACCATTCGGGCGCACAGTGCGCTTCATGGGGTTTTTCGGGCTTCTTCCTATCGGTAGCTCCAGGCGTGCCTCCCTGGGTTTAGGAAGCCCTCTTACGGCTGCTAGATAGCTTTTATCCACAGTTCTGTTCTGGAACTGTTTCTGTAGAAAATCCTTGGTCTTATCATCTTTTGCCAATACGAGTAGACCCGAGGTGTCCATGTCTAATCTATGCACAATACCGGGCCTTAGCTCATCATCGCTACTTAATTTATCCCTGAAGACATCGACGAGTGTCTCCATATCATTTCCGTTACCGGAATGTACTAACACTCCGGTAGGTTTGTCCACTACTATAATGTTGTCATCTTCGTGAAGTATCGGTATTTTAAGCATACTTGATCCGTGTTCGTGCCCGGATCGAAGGCCACATGCGCATTAACGCTTAGTAAACTGCGGTGCTTTACGTGCTCGTTTTAGTCCGTACTTCTTGCGCTCCTTAACACGCGCATCTCTCATCAAGTAACCGGCTCTTTTTAGAGTTGGCCTGAGATCTTCGTTAAGCTCTACGAGTGCGTTGGATATAGCTAGTCTGGCGGCATCGGCTTGTCCGCTCAATCCGCCACCCTTTACATGAATGCTTATGCGGTATTTGCCGGTATAATCCAGTAGCTTTAGTGGTTGCTGTAATCTCTCTTGTAGTTCCGGATGGTTGAAGTAGTCATTAGCTTCTTTGTCGTTTACTACAATCCCTGCATCCCCTTTGCTGTATATGCGCACAGATGCTGTAGCACCCTTTCTTCTACCGATTCCGTAATAGTATTCGTCTTTAGGCATCGTCTACTCCTAGTGCTTTTGGTTGCTGTGGTTCATGCGGGTGATCTGCGCCAGAATACACCTTAAGTCGAAGCATTCGTCCTGGGCGAAGTCGATTATCAGGAATCATTCGTCTAATTGCATCTTCGATAACTCCGACGGGGTCGGTCTCAAGTCGTTGCTCTAGAGTCTTGCTAGTTATACCACCTGGATATCCACTGTGTTTAAAATAACGCTTTTGTAAAGTTTTATTTCCAGTAGTAGCAATCTTCTCAGCATTTATGACTATAATATTGTCTCCTCCGTCAATGTGCGGGGTGTATGTAGGTTTGTGCTTACCCATCAGATAGCGTGCTACGGTTGTTGCTAGGCGTCCCAGCCTTTCATCTGCCGCATCTACGACATACCACTGCCTGGTTACTTCGGACGGCTTTTGTGAGTAGGTCTTCATTTGTCGTCCTCCTTCTTATCATCGGCCTTCTTTGCTTTAGGCTTAGTCTCAGCTACCTTCTTGGTAGTGGTCTCTTCAGTAGGTTCTGGCTTCTGGTCCTTTTCGCTCTCCTTGGACTCAGCGTCTACCGACTCTTCTTTTGCGCCTGTACTATCTACTAGGCTAATCTTGGCCATTTCAGCATCATCACCACGTCGCCATCCGGCTGACTCTATGCGAGTATAGCCACCTGGGCGGTCTGCATAACGCGGCCCAATTTCTTCAAACAGTTTCTGTAAAGTCTCCTTGGTGCTGATCTTACGAAGCACCATGCGTCGATTGTGCTGATTGTCGGTCTTAGCTTTTGTTATAAGCTTCTCTGCGTATGGCCTAAGAGCACGTGCTTTGGGGCGTGTAGTTACTATACTCTCGTGTATGAATAGCGATTCAGCCAGACCCTTGAGAAGTGCCCGTCTCTGATCCCTTTTTCGTGATAGTTTATTACGTTGCGCCGGTAGTGCCATTATTTAAGCTCTAATTCCTTTAGTTTTCCTACTACTTCATCAAGCGCTTTGCTCCCAAATCCCTTGAGGTCTTTGAGTTCCGTCTCGCTCATAGAAGCAAGTTGCTTGACCGTAGTGATATCGTTCTTTTCTAGTGCGTTGAGTGTTCGTTGACTTAGCTCCATGTCTGCGATGCTGATCTCTAGGTCTTCAGTACCTACTGTATCCTCTTCTGTTTCAGCTTCTGATTCTACTTCGCCACCGGCAATTATATTGAAGTGGTTTACCAAGATGCTAGCTGCTTGCTTGAGGGCATCTTGCGCAGGAATAGACCCGTCGGTCTCTATATCTAGAATTAGCTTGTCTAGGTCGGTTATCTGTCCGACACGGGTGTTCTCGGTCTTGTATCGTACTCTTTCGACTGGAGAGAATGATGCGTCGATAGCTATCATGTCGACATTAAGATTTTCATCTCGCTCGTCCACTGGTGAATATCCACGTCCCTTCTCTACCTGTAGTTCCATCTCAAATGAAGTCTTATCGCTATCCAGCGTAGCAATCACTTGGTCTTTATTAACTACCTCTACATCGTTGCTTTCTTCGATATCGGCAGCAGTGACAACTCCTTTGCCTTTCTTTTTGATCTTCAGTATCTGTGGCTCGTCAGAAAATACTTTGAAGTTAAGTCGCTTTAGGTTCAATGTTATCGATACTACATCTTCCTTCACGCCATCAACAGTAGTGAATTCATGTGAGGCACCCTTAATGCTAAATGCAGTGACAGCTGATCCTCCCAGTGAAGAGAGTAGAACTCTCCGCAAGGAATTACCGATAGTCACACCGAATCCACGGTGTAGCGGGTCGATCGCGAACGACCCGCTACGCTCGTCTTCGTTTAGGATTGATATTTCTGGTAAGTGAAAGTTATTCATACGCTTATGCTCCTCATTATCTTGAATAGAATTCAATTATTAACTGCTCATTTATATCAGGCTCAGACTCATCTCGATTAGGTACGCTAGTTACCTTGGCTGTCATCTTTGATTTGTTAAGTGATAGCCAGCTTAAGTCGGGGGACTCCTCTATTTCTAGTGACTGAAAATATGTATTCTTAGCACTCTTTGGGCGTATTGCTATCTCATCCCCTGCCTTGAGCCGGATAGACGGAATATCTACTCTGCGCCCGTTAAGCATGATGTGGCCGTGAGTCACTAGCTGTCTAGCAGCGGTACGACTCGGTGCAAGGTGCAACCTATACACTGCATTGTCTAGTCGACGTTCAAGATATTGCAGAAGGAGCTCGCCACTAACACCTTCTTTGCGCTCGGCTTCTTTTACTAGTCGACGAAACTGCTTCTCTAGTAATCCATACATGCGCTTCACTTTTTGTTTTTCACGCAGCTGCTGAGCATACTGGGTCATCTTGCCGCGCCTAGCACCGGCTCGTTCGCCTGGTAGAGCTTTACGCTTCGCCATCACTTTGTGGGCTTTAGGGTGAAGAGCTACGCCTTCTCGCCTACTACGCTTTACAATCGGCATCAAATCTCGTGCCATTAGACCCTCCTCGCCTTACGTGGACGGCAACCGTTATGCGGTACACCTGTAACATCTTTTATGCTTGTCACCATAATGTCGGAATTAGAGAGTGCCCTTACAGCAGCTTCTCTACCCTGGCCAATGCCACGGATATAAACCGACACTTGATTCATCTTGTACGGCTTTATCTTCTCTAGAGCGTTTTCACTTGCTAGTTGGGCAGCATAAGCAGTACCTTTACGCGACCCCTTGAAACCACTTGCACCTGAACTGGAAGAAGCCAATACACCACCCTTAGGATCGGTAATGGTGATTATGGTGTTGTTGAAAGTCGCCTGCACGTACATCTTTCCGATCGGTACGGATTTTTTCTGCTTCTTCTTGGGCGTGGTCTTCTTGGTAGCTTGTGCCATATTACTCCTCTAAAATTATTTAAGTGGTGCCGGTTTACTTTTAGCACCGCCGACAGTAGCTCTCTTGCCACGCTTGGTTCTAGCGTTTGTCTTAGTGCGTTGTCCGCGTACCGGCAGATTAGACTTATGACGCAATCCTCGGTAGGAGTTAATCTCACGAAGTCTGTTGATACTAACTCGTCGTCGTTGTGCTAGATCTCCCTCAACTTCATAATCTTTGTCGATCGCTTCACGAATCTTGGTCAATTCGGTCTCAGTTAAGTCTTTGATTCTGGTGTTGTGGTCAATACCTAAAGTATCGAGAATTTTCTCCGAACTAGTTCGCCCTATTCCATATATATAAGTGAGCGCTATTACGGATCGCTTGTCGTCTGGTATGTTTACACCTGCTAATCTTGCCATTATCCCTGCCTCTGTTTGTGCTTAGGTTTTGTACATATTACTTGCACCACTCCGTGTCGACGGATAATCTTACAGCTCACACACATTTTCTTAACGCTTGCTTGTACTTTCATACCTGCATCCTTTACTTGTGACGGTAAGTTATTCTGCCCTTAGTGAGGTCGTACGGTGTCATTTCCACCGTTACTTTGTCTCCAGGGACTATCTTTATGTAGTGCATGCGCATTTTACCGGCTATTATTCCGGTAACTTCATGTCCGTTCTCTAGACGCACACGAAACATAGCGTTGGGAAGAGTCTCGAGAATCGTTCCCTCAAATTCAATGACCTGCTTATTACTAGCCATAAACTACAAGCCCCTATTATATGTAGTCAGAAGGTATTTGTAAACCCCTTCTGACGTTTTTTTGAGATTTGTCACAAATCCAGGGTCGCGCGAGGACTCCCGAATAGATACTTGGCAATAATTATGTAAACTTTTCATCTGTAAAATCCTTCTGTCGCTACCTATTGGTAAGATGCATTAATTATCTGTGAATCAAGCTGTCGGAGCGACTCTATGCTGACGCTTACCACAATCAGCAGCCCGGTACCTCCGAAAGTCAGGGCCTGACTACCGGTAATTTGCTCACCTATAAATGGAAGTACGGCAATTATACCTAGACTGATTGAGCCAAACAGTGTGATACGGTTAACTATTTTTCGTAAGTACTGCTCGGTCTGCTTACCGGGCCTTATTCCCGGTATGAATCCACCTTGTTTTTGCAAATTTTCCGCTATATCGACCGGGTTAAATACAATTCCGGTGTAGAAGTAAGTAAATGCCACCACTAGGCCGAAATAGGTAGTCGAGTAGATAATATTAGAAGGGTCGAACCAAATAGTAATATTGGTAGCGAAAGCTGCTAATGCTGGGTTTTGAGCCTCAGCAAAAAGCTGTCCGATAAATGAAGGCACCGATAGAAACGCCACTGCAAAAATTATTGGTATAACACCGGCAGTTAATATACGTATAGGAAGCTCTGATTCCACACCGCCATATCCGGACGATTGCATTCGTTTAGCGTAAGATACTTTTACGATTCTTTTCGCCTCGTTGAGTTTAACTATGAAGTAAGTAATTACTAGTGACGCCAGAGCAAAGAATGCTACTTGTATCAACTCTGTCATATCAGCCGTCACTATAGATACAGCCTGTCCGAATATACCTGGCAACTGGGCGATTATACTAGCAGCAATTAATATGGATATACCGTTACCGATACCCTTCTCACTGATAAGTTCACCCATCCACATCAGCAACATACTACCTGCTGTCATGACCGTTATTATAAGCGCCCATTCCGCCAGTGACGGAGTGCCTACTATATCGGTCTGACCTACCTGTATGGCAAGTTGTCGTATGAAAAATACCGTACCAATCGACTGACCTATAGCTAGAGGAAGAGTCAAATAGCGGGTGTATTGATTGATCTTCCTACGTCCTTCTTCGCCCTCTTTCTTCAACTGTGAAATCTTCGGCACCACCTGGGTCAGAAGTTGCATTATAATCGATGCGTTAATGTAAGGCCCCAGCCCCATTAGAGCTATTGAGAAGTTAGCTACAGCACCTCCGGAGAATAGGTCAACTAATCCGAACAGACGGTTTGTGGATAGGAGGTTAGTCAGGAAGTTACTAAGAGTTGCAGAGTCGGCTATAGGTATTGGAACATGCGCCATAATCCTATAGAGGAATACCATGAAGAATACGGCCAATACTTTGTTTCGCAGTTCCTTGTTGTATAGGATATGTCGCAGGCGAGACTGTTGCATGAAGCTAAGCTTTTTCCTTTATTTTTCCGCCGGCGGCTTCAACCGCTGCGGCTGCACTTGCGCTAGCTGAATCGATTTCCAAAGTTAAATCCTTAGTAAGCTCACCTCGTTTTAGCAGTTTTACTTTAGAGTCTATGCTCGATATCAGTCGCGCTTCTTTTAGCTGTTGCTTGGTAACGGTGCTCTTAGCTCTAAATGTATTCAATTGATCGGTATGTAGGGTTTCGACATTTTTTCGTGCTTTCGATCTAAATCCACGTACTTTTGGGAGTCGTTTCATTAACGGGTTTTGACCACCCTCGAACCCTGGACGCACGCCACCTCCGGTGCGGGCGTTTTGCCCTTTTGTTCCTCGTCCAGCGGTCTTACCATACCCACTACCAATTCCGCGACCTACACGCTTCTTGTCTTTCTTGGTTTCGATATTCAGTTCGTGATATTTCATACTTCTACCTCTTGCTCTGACATCAGTTTATCCAAAGCCGCTAATGTGGCGTATGTACAGTTAATCTTGTTCGATGATCCTAGCGATTTAGATAAGATATCGGTCACTCCAGCCACTTCTAGTACATCTCTGACAGCGCCACCTGCTATGACTCCGGTACCTGGTCCGGCCGGCTTAAGAAGTACTCTTCCACCTGAATACTTGGCATAAACTTCATGTGGTATAGTGCCGTCTCGCAACGTAACCTTCTTTAAGCTCTTCTTAGCCTGCAAGGAAGCCTTGTTTATAGCTGTAGTTACATCTGAGCCTTTAGCTATACCCATTCCGACAGTACCTTTGCCGTCTCCTACCACAACTAGAGCACGGAATCGGAAGCGACGTCCACCTTTTACTACTCGTGCAACTCGATCGATATCTATGACTCGTTCGTCGTACTCTTTCTCTTGTATTTCTTCTGGTCTCTGCATCTAAAACTCCAATCCTTCTTCTCGAGCTGCATCAGCTAATGCTTTTACACGTCCATGATATCTGCGGTCACCGCGGTCAAATAGTACACCTTTAATTTTGGCCTTTTTAGCACGTTTAGCGATATCCTTACCGGCCCATACGGCTTTTTCTGTCATATTGCCTGGTACCGAATGATCGGCAGTATTTGTGTAAGCCAATGTAGCACCTTGAGTATCATCAATAACCTGTGCGATAACGTTCTTATTAGTAATGCTAATACGCAAACGTGGCCGTTCTTTGGTGCCTGTCGCTCTGATTTTACGAATTACTTTGGTCATTTGCCTGCTCCTGCTCCTGCTGCTTTACCTGCCTTGCGTATAATGCGCTCGCCATCGTAGCGTACACCCTTTCCTTTGTATGGTTCAGGTTTTCTAAGTTCACGGATATTAGCAGCTATCTGTCCAACCAGCTGTTTATCGCTTCCTGATATAGTCAATTTGTTACCTTCGTTTGTAGCAGTAATACCTGCCGGTAGTTCCACTTCGCTCTGATGGGAGTATCCGAGACTGAGCGTAACCTTGTTTCCGCTTACATCTACCTTGAATCCGACACCCTCGACAATCAACGTCTTCGAAAAACCTTCGCTGACTCCAGTTATAGCATTTGCTACCAGAGTGCGAGCCAGTCCATGCTGTTCACGAGCGACTTTTGAATCATCAGTTCGCTTAACTACTAGCTTATCACCGTCATTCTCAAGTTTGATGTGAGAAAACATTGGTGTCTCAAGTTCACCTTTTGGCCCCTTGATCAAAACTCGTTTCTTCTCTACGGTGACTTCTACTCCCGAAGGTATATCTACTGGTACTATGCCTATTCTACTCATATCTTCCCTACCAAACCTTACACATTAGTTCGCCACCAATACCTTTTTTGCGTGCGTCGTGGCCACTCATGATACCGCTAGATGTAGATACTATAGCTACGCCACGTCCACCCAATACCGAAGGCACTTCAGTAGCAGTTACAAATACTCTCCGTCCAGGTTTGGATACCCTGTGTAGCTCCCTGAAACGTCTTCCGTCTTTGCCATTACCAAGACCTAGCGCTAGTTTCTTTTTGGCCTCACCTTCAACAGTTACGTCTACGATGTATTTATTGGCCTCAAGAACTTTTGCAATCGCATACTTAGTCTTTGAATACGGCATCTCTACACTGTAGTGTCCTACCGCGAGAGCATTCCTGATTCTAGTGAGCATATCTGCTATCGGATCTACCATTTTCGCTCCCTTCGGTCGCTCGAGGTTATAGTTATTAGGTTATAGGTAATAGCAATTTCACTAACACCTGACACCTGAAACCTATCAACTGTCTTCATTACCAACTCGCTTTCGTGATCCCGGGGATCTTACCGTCACTAGCCATCTCTCTGAAACATATTCTACATAGTCCGAACTGTCGCATATAAGCTCTTGGTCTGCCGCATTTATTACAGCGATTTACTTTGCGCGTACTGTATTTAGGAGTGCGCTTTGCTTTTGCTATCATAGATTTCTTAGCCATTTTCACTCCTTTCGAACGGGAATCCTAGCGCTTTAAGTAGGGTGCGTGCCTGTTCCGGGTTAGTATTCGTAACTATATTTATCTGCATGCCATGAGTAACGTTCGCATCTTCATAGCTGAGCTCGGGAAACACGCTTTGATCGCTTAGACCTAGGCTGTAATTTCCATGAGGGTCGAACGCTTTAGTAGAGAGACCCCTAAAGTCCCTAGTTCTAGGTAGCACTATGCTAATCAGTCGGTCTATAAAGTCGTATGCGCGCTCACCTCTAAGAGTAACTTTAACTCCAATCGGTACACCCTCGCGTAGTTTGAAACCGGCGATACTTTTACTAGCTACGGTCTCTACCGGCTGCTGGCCAGAAATCTTCTTAAGAGTATTCTTGGCAGTCTCTAAAATACGGCTGTCGTTAATTGCTCGTCCAGTACCGACATTTATGACCACCTTTTCTATTCGTGGCACTTCGTGGACATTCCCGAGCGTCAGCTCATCTTTGAGGCTGGCTACTATCTCCTTCTGGTATTTTTCTTGCAGTCGATTCACGAAACTTCCTTATCTTTTGCCTGACGGTAAACTCTTAATTTCTTGCCGTCCTTAAACTTATATCCCACGCGGCTAGAGCGACTACTGTCATCTGGGTGCGTTAAAGCAACATTACTCACATCTATCGGAGCGGGGTGTTCGATGATACCGCCCTTTGGTTGTTTCTGAGTAGGCTTCTGCGCGCGCTTTACTATATTTATACCATCCACGACCACCTTGTTCAACTGTGGTAACACTCTATCAACCGTTCCGGTCTTCCCTTTGTCTTTCCCGGCAGTAACTATTACGGTATCGCCTTTTTGAATTTTCATAGTACCTCCGGCGCTAATGATATTATTTTGGTGAACTTTTTATCGCGAAGCTCACGTGCTATCGGTCCAAATACCCGGGTACCACGAGGAAGGTTATTAGCATCGACTATCACAGCTGCATTCTCATCAAATCTTATGGTTGATCCGTCTTCACGTCGAGTAATGTGATTGGATCGAACCAAGACTGCTCTTACAACATCCTTCTTCTTTACAGCCGCACCTGGAGTTGCCGTCTTGACGCTTGCAACGAATACATCGCCGATTCGCGCATAGCGTCTTTTAGAGCCACCGAGAACACGAATACACTGTATCTGCCGTGCTCCACTGTTATCGGCTACTTTCATTTTAGATTCTTGCTGAATCATACCTCTGGTCCTTTTTCTATAATCTCGATGACTTCCCAGCGCTTATTTCGGCTCCTAGGCTTGGTCTCTTCTACCAACACTTTGTCGCCTTTTTTAGCAGTAGACTTCTCATCATGTGCCTGGAATTTGCGAGTAGACTTATACTTCTTACGATATAGCGGATGATCCTTGAGCAATGCCACAGCTACGGTTACGGTTTTCTCCATCTTGTCTGATACTACTACTCCTGTAAGTGTTCGTGCCATTAGATCAGCTCCTTTTCACGGATTATTGTCTTAATGCGGGCAATGTCTCGGCGCAGACGACGACCTTTACGGTTGTCGCTAACACCCCGAGTTCGGACATCAGTCATGAATTCTAACCATTCCCCTTGGGTCTTGGCAAGTCTTTTTTCTAATTCCTTTATAGATTCTTTGCGTAGATCTGATAGCATCATTCGTTCTCTCCTGGCGTATGTCGTACTATAAACCGCGTCTTTACCGGCATCTTGTGCGATGCGAGCCTCATAGCTTCTCTAGCTATTTCCTCGCTGACACCCGACATCTCAAACAGAATAGTGCCGGGACGTACTTTGGCTGCAAAAAATTCCGGCGCGCCTTTTCCACTACCCATAGGTGTTTCATTGGGCTTCTTTGTCACAGGAGTATCAGGAAATATACGTATCCAAATCTTGCCGCCTCGTTTTATGTACCTAGTCATTGCTCGTCGTGCAGCCTCAATTTGACGTGATGTTACGCGGTCCGTTCCTAGCGATTGCAGCCCGTAAGAACCAAAGCTTATCTCATTACCTCTATACGCCACACCGTTGATACGGCCCTTCATTGCTTTGCGGTATTTAGTCTTCTTGGGTAACAGCATTATTCATCCTCACCTTGATATATCCATACTTTCACACCAATAACTCCGTATGTAGTCACCGCATTATCTTGTGCGTAATCGATATTAGCGCGCAACGTATGGAGAGGTATACTGCCAAGAACTTCTTTCTCAGTGCGTGCCATCTCGGCACCGTTTAGACGACCTGAGACTATAATTTTTACGCCTTTAGCACCAGCGCGCATAGTTGCATCCGATGTGGACTTGATGGCTCGTCGGAAGGATATACGACGTTCTAGCTGTGCAGCAATATTATCCGCCACGAGCTTAGCGCGAAGCTCAGGTTTTTTAACTTCCTCTATGTTTAGAGATATCGGTCCGTCTATAAGCTTAGCTAGCTTCTTTTTTAGTGCTTCTACACTTTCCCCGCCGCGACCTATAACTACTCCGGGTCGCGCGGTGTAGATATTTATCGATAGCGAGTTAGTCGATCGCTCAATTTCTACCTGATCTACCGCCGCCCTACGGTCTAGTTGCTTGTCGATAAGTTCACGTATCTCGATGTCTTGCTTGAGCGTATCTGCAAAGTCGCGCTTACTAGCAAACCACTTGGATTTCCAGTTCTTATTAATCTGCAGGCGCATGCTGGTCGGATTGACTTTATGACCCATTATTTGGCCTCCTTTGTACTCAGTGAAACCACCACATTACTCAGGCGATGTCTATACGGTCTAACGGATAATCGTCCACCTGCGCGCATTCGCTTAATCATTCCTCCGGTAGCCACTTTTATTTCAGATATTACTAGGTCTTTGGTTTCACTCTTATTATTGTGCTCAGCGTTCGCTGCAGCACTTTTAATAACTTGCCTTAGAGCACCGGCTGCACGACGCGGCGTGTGTTCCAGGATGACCATTGCGTCATCTACACTGCGGTTCCGCACAAGTGCTGCTACCATATTCATCTTTCGTGGTGGAACTTTCAGTCCTTTTGCTACTGCGCGCATAACTATTCTCCCTTGGCAAGTTTGCCGCCATGGCGCTTAAATTTTCGCGTAGGAGCAAATTCACCTAATTTATGTCCAACCATATTTTCACTAACAAATACCGGTACATGCACTTTGCCGTTGTGTACTGCGATAGTTTTTCCTACCATTTCCGGTGTAATAGTACTAGCACGCGCCCATGTCTTTATTATGGTGCGATCATCAGGTCCTAGCGCAGTTACTTTGCGCTGAAGACGCTCGTCTATATATGGTCCTTTTTTGAGTGAACGACTCATCTATCTCCTCTTCTTGCTTCTTTTGCGGATTATAAGTTCATTTCCACGCTTACGTCGCCTGGTCTTGCGTCCGATAGCAATCTTTCCACTAGGTGTCCTGGGTAGTCGTCCTGGACCACTCAAACCTTCACCACCACCCATTGGGTGGTCAGCTGGATTCATAGCCTTTCCTCGTACGCTCGGTCGCTTCCCTTTACGACGATTACGACCAGCACTGCCAATCTTTACATTTTGGTGCTGCTCGTTACCAACGGAGCCTAGTGTAGCGTAACAGTTCTGATGAATCAAGCGTACTTCGCCACTCGGAAGTCGCACGAATGCCCAGTCGCCTTCTTTTGAGGTAAGTTGCGCACGAGCACCTGCACTACGCACGAGCTGTCCACCTTTACCGATAGTTAATTCTATATTGTATATTGAGCTACCCATAGGAATACTTCCCAGGGGTAGTCGATTCCCTGGCTTAATAGGGGCGTCTTCGCCGATCTCTATCTTGTCACCGACCTTCATCTTGCTACCGGCCAGTATGTAGGCATACTCTTCGCTATCTGTTCTTATAAGGGCTACATATGCGCTTCGATTAGGGTCGTACTCTATAGATTCGACCTTAGCCTTGTGACCGTCCTTTAGTCGAAAATCAATCTTGCGATAACGTTGCGTAACACCGCCTCCCTGGTGGCGTGTAGTAATCTTGCCAGTATTGTTTCGCCCGGAATTCTTCTTTTTGGCGGCGGTCAAACTCTTCTTAGGCTTCTTGGCAGTAATTGCCGAGGTATCAGCCTTGGCCATGCCTCTTCGAGCTGGAGTAGTTGGTTTGTAGTTTCTAGTTGCCATTATTCACTCCCCTCGAATAAACTTATGCTGTCGCCTTTTTTAAGTGTCACAATAGCCTTCTTAAGATCGCTTCTCACTCCTTTTATAAGTAGACGCCCTCTTTTTACCGGCATCTGCTTGGTCTTGCCTTTTACTATCTGCGTACGTACGGATGTTGCTTCTACGTCGTATCGATCCTTAACGGCCTCGGCGATAGTAATCTTATTGGCACTTTTAGGCACAAAGAATACATAGGTGTTGTTTTCGTCTGCAAGCTCTATGGCCTTTTCTGAAATCACTGGTCGTAGTATCATTTCTTCTCTCCAAATCTCTCTTCAAGCGTGAGCAGACCCTGCTTTGTAAACAGTAAATGATCGCTATCCAGTATAGTTTTTACGTTGAGGTAACTAGCTAAGGCTACATTGACTCCTTCTAGATTGGAAGCTGCTCGCATCAATAAGTCAGATTTAGAATCTACGACTATCAAGACTGAGTGACTCAATTTGAGCTTATCGAGCAAACTCTTGAGTTCCTTAGTCTTTCCGTCTTTGATAGGTATATCCTCAACAACCGCTATAGCTTTCGCTTCCGCTTTGAGAGTCAGTGCTTGTTTGCACGCTTTCACGTTCGCAGAAGCATTTACCTTCTTGGTATAATTTTCTATCCCTGTAGGGCCGAAAGTGATTCCACCGCTCCTCCATATTGGGCTACTCCTAGATCCGGCACGAGCATTTCCGGTACCTTTCTGTCTCCACGGCTTTCTTCCACCACCACGCACCTCGGCCCGAGTCTTTGTACGTGCTGAATTTATGCGCCCATTTGCTGCATAAGCTTCATACGCTTGTCGAAGTAGTTGGTGGTTATCTACACTGAGTCCAAACACTTCCTTAGTAAGCGAAGTATTCTTGCTGGCTTTTGCACCTGTCTTGGTATAAGTAGCAGCGGTTGCCATTATTTCTGTCCTTTGATTAAAACTACTTCGCCTCGACGACCGGGTACAGCGCCTGAGATAGCTAGAATTTTATTGTCGCTATCGACTGCTTCGATGCCGAGATTCTTCACTGTCACTCTGTCTCCACCCATGCGTCCTGCCATCTTCTTACCTTTGAATATCTTCTGAGGATACATAGAGCCGATGCTTCCAGGGCGTCGCTTATTACGTGATCCATGCGACATGGGTCCTCTAGAAAAGTTGTGTCGTTTGATAGTACCTGCAAAGCCTTTGCCTTTGCTGATTCCGGTGACAGTCACTTTGTCTCCGACTTCGAAAACTTCTACATCGATACTATCTCCGACTTTCCCGTCGTAGCTTTGGCGTACTTCGCGGATGTGTGATGGTTGCGACTTGGACTTCTTTAAGTGTCCTTCTTGGGACTTATTGATATGCTTGGCGGTACCAAAGCCAATCTGTACCGCCTCATACCCGTCCTTATCTTCACTACGAATGCCAGTGACTGTGCACGGTCCAGCCTCCACTAACGTAACTGCCCTGGCTACACCTTTATCGGTAAATACCTGAGTCATGCCTAGCTTACGGCCTAGCAACGCCTTAATATTTCCTGTTGCAGTAGTCTCCGAAGAAGCCACATCGGCATCCTTTGCACTGGTCTGATTGTCTGATTTGTCTGCCATCTGGATAGCTCCTTGGATTAAGACCGCTGATTACGGTTGCGGGCTTACCGCTCCTCATAACATAAAAATACTGCTACGAATTATACCCCAGAACGGGTATCTTCTAGCAGTTTCCGCTAATTGCGAATACGTACCGATTAATTGTAGCAACCAGCGTCCTGGGGTGTCAACTAAAACATCGGACACTTTTAGGAAGCTTCTTTGCACCCATTTATAGGAGGTTCTAAAATCTACTTAAAGATTGGAGTAGGCCTCTATCTCCATCTCTAGTGGCCATGGGTTAAAAGTGCACCCAGCTAGGTCGATTGACTGTTGTTGCATAACCGGCGCCGGACTCCCTGGAGAAGGGCAGTCGTAATGACCAAAGCCTATAAGGTGACCTACCTCGTGATTGACAACCATATGTTGATAGTCGCGAATACTTCCACCTGCTTCATTCCA
>SLRF01000050.1 GCA_007131065.1 Candidatus Saccharimonadota bacterium | reverse complement strand
TGAAACTATAGCTCTTATTCCGCCCAAGCGCTCTACCACTTTCCATAGCGTGGTTAACCTCAAACTACTCAAGAAGGCGGCTGACAGTGTCGGGTCCAAGCTGGTCGTCATCACCCGCGACCCCAGCATTCTTAATGTCGCCAGCCAGCTAAAGCTCCTGACAGCACCGAATCTCGAGACCGACCCGTCAGTTCCTGAGCCGGCTACAACCGCGAAAGAGATGCCCAGCGCCACCATAGACGGATCGCAACCTACCGATGCCGATTTCAAGAGTGCGGAGACCGCTACCAAGGATGTAGAAGGAGGCGACAAGAAGAAGGAGGTCAAGAAAAAGCGAGTTCCGGATTTTGACAGGTTTAAAAAACGCATACTTATTGGCCTGGGAATATTATTACTAATCGGTATATTGATCTGGGCGTTTTTCAATCTCATGCCTCAAGCTACTATATCGGTCGAGGGTCGTACGCAATTCATCGAAGCCGACTTCTCCATGCAGCTAGATCCTACCGCCGATGAATCGGACTATGAAGCGGCAGTCTTAGCGGCAGAGTCCAGGCAAATACAGAGAACTCTTACTAGGTCTTTCGACGCTACGGGTGAGAGGACAGTCGGTGATAGAGCTACCGGCAGTGTGACTATAACTAATTGTGAGACTACAAATACCATTAATATACCCTCAGGTACTGTACTAACAGCTGCCAACGGACTGACCTATACGACCGACCGGGCTGTCGATGTACCGGGCAGTAGTGCTGACTCGGGTTTTCAGTGTACAGAAGACGGCCAGGCAACTGTGGAGGTTACTGCTAGCGAAATGGGGGAGGAGCACAATATCGGCCCTACTAGTTACAGCGTAGAGGGCTATTCATCGGATAACGTCTACGGCAGCGGTAGCAACATGGAGGGTGGAAGTGAGGAGCAGATAACTGTAGTGTCTGAGTCTGACATTGAGAACGCTCGGGAAAGAGTGCTTGAGGAAGAGCGGGAATCGGCAGAGAGCGAGCTCAGACGACAGTTCGATGACGAAGACTATATAATAGACGCTTCTTTCCTAGAGAATATCAACGACGTGGCTTCGGATCCTGATGCTGGAGAAGAAGCGGACGAAGGACGTATCATTCTCCAGGTAACCTATTCCCTATTGGCAGTAGATGAAGGAGATCTAGAAAGGTTACTAGAAGAGCAATACATAGCCGAGATAGAGGATGGTGAAGGCTTGCGTGCTATCGATACCGGCCTGGAGGAGATAGATATATCGGCTACTGATGATGAGTTTGTGTTCAATGTAGAAGCAGAGGGTATAATCGGTCCCGACCTGGATGAGGAGAATCTAAAAGAGCAACTAGCAGGCCAGCACTATCAGGACGCTATAGATATCATAGAGTCTATTTCGAATGTCACGCGAGTACAGATAGATCTAGATCCGTTCTGGACGTCCAGTGTGCCGAACAATCCTGATCGTATCGATATATCTTTCGAAGTAGCTGGGCTAGACGATGAAGATACTAGCGATTGATTGGGGTGGTAAGCGAATAGGTACGGCTATTGCCAATACCGAAACCAGGCTTCCTAGGCCGCAGGGCCAGATACGCAATGACTCTGAAGCTATCGCTTCGCTAACCTCTTTAGTAGTAGAAGAAGGAGTCGAGCTGGTCGTAGTAGGCTTGCCTCGTAATCTGAGTGGCGAAGAAACTCCCCAGTCGGCCGAGGTCCGTAGATTTGCCGGGGAGCTGGAAGAGTCGCTAAAATGCGAAGTACTGCTAGTCGATGAGACACTTTCGACCCAGGCGGCAGCGGAATTAAAACCGCAGTTTCCTAAGGCCGATATCGATAGTTTAGCAGCTACCGTAATACTGGGAGATTATATAAATTCACTATGAACAGCTTGATTAGGCGGAAATCCCGCATGAGAAAGGCAGTGATATTCGGTGCGGTATTTACTTCTCTATTCGTGATAGCTAGCTCATATCTATGGTACCGGCAACAGCTCTTGCCGGTAGTGGATTCGGGTGAGCAGCAGTTTGTAAATATTGAGCAGGGCATGTCCTCGGCGCAGATAGCACGGATGCTCCAAGATGAAGGATTGATACGTGACTACATGGCATTTCGCATACATGCACGAGCATCCAATGCATCACATCGCATACAGGCCGGTTTCTATACGCTCTCGCCAGCTCAATCTACTCCGGAAATCATGCAGTCGCTAATCAGTGGGTCGGTAGCGGAAAATTCTATTCAGATACCGAGCGGTATGGAACTGGAGCAGATTAAAGGGGTATTAGAGGAGGCCGGATTTGACCGTAACGATATAGACAGGGCTCTATCTGCAGAATACGATTATCCAGTGCTGAGAGATCGCCCCAGTGGCGCTACATTAGAAGGTTATCTATTTCCTGATACATACGTTATATCCGGCAATGGCGATGCCCGTAGCTTCATCGACATGGTCCTGGCTAACATGCAGAGCCAACTCGACGAGGGTGTTATAGAGAAATGGGATGAATTCGGCCTCAACATCCATGAGGGATTGACCCTAGCCTCGATAATCCAGAAGGAAGTACCCAGTTCCGGGGAGAAGGAGAAGGTGTCGCAGGTGTTCCACACCCGTCTTGACAGGGGCATGATGCTACAAGCCGATCCTACATATATGTATGGAGCTAGACAGATGGGCGTATCTGCTAGCCCTAGCCTAGATTCTCCTTATAACACGTACCGTCACACCGGCCTGCCGCCCGGTCCAATATCTAATGTCGAGAAGAGCGCTCTAGAGGCTTCGGCGAATCCAGCGAGCACGCAGTATCTCTTCTTCGTAACAGGTGACGACGGGGTGACGCGCTTCTCTGAAACACAAGCGCAACACGACCAATATATACTCCAGTACGGAGTATCGGGTACGTAAAAGCTAGGTAATATAATAAAAATATTATATGTCAAATATATTACCTCTGTTAACTATAAATTTTATCCCCTTCTTAAGCCAAAATAAATATATTGACACCTCTGTTAGTACTTGGTAGGATGAGAGCGTTACTCAGATGAGCATAAGCACTGTTACTACTGTAAAGCTTATGTTTCAGAAGAGAAGCTCACCGCAGTTTCCACCTCATAACTTAACGGTCGTAGGTGTAGTTTTAACTAAATAACTTCGGTGAAACTGATTTGGTAACAAGTCAGACAGGAGATTGTTATTAGTACCAAGCAGGCGACAGAGTATATCCTCTCACGGAGTGGAACGACTCAAAACCAGGTTTCCAACCTTACGCGTACTGCAAAGACTTCATACAAACGCTATCAGGCGCATCTGACGCATATAGCTGTAGCGTTTGCTGTAGTGTCTCTCGTGGCTTTTAGTGGTCACATGAGCGCTGCTCATACTCGGGATAATGCCGGTAAATTACTGCAACAGACAAGTGGCGTCGAGATCAACGGCAATGGCAACACCTCGGCTTTCGTAGCTGCGAACGTAGCTAGCGAGCTGGGAATAGTCCTAGCAGCCGATGCCAGCGAGCGAAGCGAGGCTCTCAGTAGCCAGTCGCAGATACTTTCTAGTGATAGTGCTTATATGCGTAAGGCTTCAGCTGTCAGTACCGACAGTGTCAGCCATCGTGATATTCAGACTTACGTGGTAGCTTCGGGTGAAAGTGTCAATGACATAGCCCGTAAATTCGGTGTGAAGTCCGATACTATTCGCTGGGCTAACGACCTTGGTTCAAGCGAAGGTGTTAGCGCCGGTGATGAATTGGTCATACTGCCAGTCGACGGAGTACTGCACACCGTAGCTAGCGGCGATACTGCCGATAGCCTAGCCGATAAGTATGAAGCCAATGCCACTCAGATCATCCGATTCAACGATGCCGAAATTAACGGCTTAAGCAGCGGTCAGAAGATTGTTATTCCTGGCGGTGTGAAGCCAGCTCCAGAACCTTCATTCAACCCAGCTACTAGCAACTTTGCCAACTCATTTGTGCCTATGTACGGCCAGGGTAGCGTGACTGTAGCGCACTATACTGACTATGCAAATAGTTCAGGATATGCGCGTGGCTGGTGTACTGATTGGGCTTATTATCGTTCAGCACAGCTTGGCAACACCGTAGGATCAAACTGGGGTAACGCTATAAGTTGGACCGCGCATGCTCAAGCTGCAGGATATTATGTGGGTGGCCAACCTAAGGTAGGTGCAGTAGTGTACTGGCCAGGTAGAAACCATGTCGGTGTTGTAGAGGAAGTATCTTCGGATGGAAGCATGATTAAGTATTCGGACATGAACGGATTGGCCGGATGGGGAAATGCTGCTCAGACAGTAAATTGGGTACCTGCATCTAGCTACCTATACATATACTAATCCGAGCTTAGATATGCTTTTCAACTACTACTACTGCATCAAAACTTGCTATCCAGAAGGTCTACCACTTAAAGACGCCATAGAGCTTTCGCTTACACTTCTCCGCTAAATCAGTGGAGAAGTTCGTTGGTAGGTGGTAGTTGTGAGGTTTTAGGTTATAGATATAGCTAACACCTAACAACTAAAACCTAAAACCTGAAGTTTAACTAAACCCTGAATCCTATATCCTAAATCTTGCTCCCTCAAGCTGTACCCTTCCCCCTAATTCCTATAAAATAGTAGAAAGAATGTTCGTAGACGAAGCTACATTATTAGTAAAAGCAGGCAAGGGCGGTGACGGGTCGACCTCGTTCCGGCGTGAGAAGTTCGTATCCAAAGGCGGTCCCGATGGCGGCGACGGCGGCGACGGCGGTTCGGTCATCATCCGTGCCGATAATAACGTCAATACATTGGCGAAGTTCCGCCACCAGAAGCAGGTCACTGCTAAGCCGGGAGAAAATGGCAAGCGGCGGCGCGCCCATGGAGCCAACGGCGAAGACGTCGAGGTGGTAGTACCGGTCGGTACCGTTATTTATGAAGGCGAGGAGATGGTAGCGGATCTAGAGAATGTAGACGACAGTGTAGTTTTGGCCAAGGGTGGTAGAGGCGGATTCGGCAACGCTCACTTCACTTCATCCGTGCGCCAGGCTCCCCGTATGGCCGAGCTGGGAGAGCCGGGGCAAGAGCGCCAGTTGCGCATGGAGCTTAAAAGTGTAGCAGACGTAGGATTAGTAGGATTGCCGAATGCCGGTAAGTCTACTCTACTCTCAGTCATCAGCAACGCCCG
>SLRF01000038.1 GCA_007131065.1 Candidatus Saccharimonadota bacterium | reverse complement strand
TTCTAAAGAGCGCCGTTTCTGAGATAAAGCAACGCATGCCAGGCATGATGACCCTGATATCGCTGGCCATAGTAGTGGCCTACACTTACAGCTTAGCTACGCTGTTCCTTATCGAGGGCTCTGAATTCTTCTGGGAGCTGGCGACACTTATAACAATCATGCTACTTGGGCACTGGATGGAGATGAGATCAATTCAAAACGCTCAGGGAGCCTTAGGTGAACTGGCTAAACTACTGCCAGACAAAGCGGAGTTAGTAGACGGAGACGAGACCCGAAGCGTGCCAGTTGACGAATTAGCGGAAGGCGACGTCGTACTGGTCCGTCCAGGCGCCAGTATACCGATGGACGGCCGCGTCATCAGCGGAGAATCTAAAGTCAATGAATCTATAGTCACCGGCGAATCACGTCCAATTAAGAAGTCGGAAAACGATGAAGTAATTGGCGGAACTATCAACGGCGACGGGGCATTAAGGATTGTGATTACCAAGACAGGAGAGTCGACGATGCTGGCCGGCATCATGCGCCTGGTAGCCGATGCTCAAGCTTCAAAGTCTCAGACGCAAGTTCTAGCCGATAGAGCGGCTTTTTATCTGACATATATCGCCCTTAGTGTGGCGGTGATTACGTTTTTCGGGTGGTTATTGCTTAGCGGACAGGGCAGCGATTTTGCCCTGGAGCGGACCGTAACAGTACTAATCATAGCCTGTCCGCATGCGCTAGGATTAGCTATTCCGCTAGTTACCTCTATCTCTACTGCGAAAGCTGCCAGAAGCGGACTATTGGTACGTGAAAGAATGGCGCTCGAGAGTGCCCGCAATATAAATGTTGTGTTGTTTGATAAGACCGGCACGCTGACTAAAGGCGAGCAAGGAGTAGTAGACGTATTTGCCGGCGATGGATTAGATGGAGTAGACGTATTGTCCCTAGCCGCTGCAGTAGAGTCCGATTCCGAGCATCCGTTAGCTAGAGCGATCATAGCACATGCTAAGAAAGAGCAGGCACCTACGCTCGGTGTAAAAGATTTCCAAGCACTGCCCGGACGCGGCGTGATGGCCGATATAGAAGGAGAGAAAGTATACGTGGGTGGTCCGCGTCTGCTTGAGGAAAAAAAGTTGACACTCCCCTCTTCTCTAGCTGAATGGTCAGAAAAATCTGGATCCGAGGGCAAAACAGTCGTATTCGTAGCTAAGGACGAAAAGGTGCATGGAGGTATAGCTTTAGCGGACGTGATTCGTGATGAATCGGTGGAAGCGGTAGCCGAGCTGCAAAAGAGCGGTATGCGCGTAGCTATGCTGACCGGAGATTCCGAGGCGGTGGCTCGATGGGTGTCAGAAGAGCTGGGTATTGATGAATATTTTGCTGAAGTCCTACCGGAGCATAAGGCCGATACGGTTAAGAAACTGCAAGCAGACGGAAGCCGTGTTGCGATGGTGGGAGACGGAGTGAACGACGCTCCGGCATTGGTTCAGGCCAATATCGGTATAGCGATTGGTGCCGGAACCGACGTCGCAATCGAGTCTGCCGGAATAGTCCTAGCCAGTAGCGATCCGCGCGGAGTGGCCAGGATAGTTAAACTTTCACGTGCGAGCTATCGTAAAATGTTCCAAAATCTCCTCTGGGCTACGGGCTATAACGCACTGGCTATTCCCCTGGCCGCCGGAGTGTTGGCAGGTTTCGGCATACTTCTTGCTCCGGCCGTTGGAGCTGTATTAATGTCGCTCTCTACCATAGTAGTAGCTATAAACGCGCAGTTCTTGCGTAGATTAGTACTCTCTTAAGCTTTTTTGATGCGGTGACTGTCGTCACAAACATACTTCCTAATAAAGCGCATAATTAGAAAACAAAGGAGGTGCGCGTTATGGAAGCAGAAAAGTTAAATATAGCGGAGATGATAGCAGTAGTACTGCTATTGGTCGGAGGTCTTAACTGGGCGATGGTCGGTTTATTCGACTTCAACCTTGTAACGGCGGTATTCGGCGAAGGTTCGGCCTTAGCCAGGGCAGTCTTCATACTGGTAGGTGTCGCTACCGTGTATGTGATGAGTTTCGGCTATAAGTTGCGCCGTACGGCTCATAGAGTCAGTCCGAGTATGCAATAGCTTGCGCGTTACTAAGCAGCTAGAACAAACAGGGGCGCGTAAGCGTCCTTGTTTGTTATGAAGTAAAAGCACAACCGTGTTAATATATCCACATAGTATTAGGGAGTGATATTTATGTGTTTTATGCATATCGTAGCGGCAATACAAGCCTGGATAATGAGTCGTTAAGAGAGCGGAGTTTGATAATGGGTAATAATGCAGA
Source organism: Candidatus Saccharimonadota bacterium (assembly GCA_007131065.1). Classification (GTDB taxonomy): domain Bacteria; phylum Patescibacteriota; class Saccharimonadia; order QS-5-54-17; family QS-5-54-17; genus SLRF01. Next base: position 2,899 of record SLRF01000038.1, on the reverse strand, counting down.
AAGAGTTACGGACTTTAGCCCGGAAGTGTCTGAAATAGCTCAAGAACTTGGTCACTATGTAATAACTTACGAAGGTGAAGACGACGTAATGGAGGGCACGGTACAGGAAGCACTGGAAACTTGCAGGCATTTACGGGAAATGGATCCAATTATGTTGCGAGCGATACTCAGGGCTACTGTCGATGCACAATCGAGCGAACAAGGAGAATAGTAATCCATGGAGTGTCCGGCCGGATACACTTATAGCGAAGATCGAGATAGCAGCGAGACAGATATTTCTTCTAAAGATGTAGCTACGGATAACGACTCCACTTCCAAGGATGCGCCACCTCGATCTTTCATGGATGAGTACGGTGAAAGGACTATAAAATTCGGCGATATGGAGAGTACTGTCAACGAGGCGCTTGAGCGCTGTCCGCACCTACGCAACCTCGGGGAGACGGCCATGCAAGGAGTTATAAAGGCGATGGTGTCTGCAGAGGTTACGGATGAGAGCAAGCCGGAGAAGATTCACAGCATAGAGTCCGAAGCAGAGGAGAAGCACAAGTTATTTGCAGAAGACTCTAAGTCACAAAAACCTGTTGCAAGCCTGAAAGACTTGAGTACTTCCAGTGTTGAAGCGGTGAAAGCACCATTGCAAACGGAAAATCATGAAAGCGAGTCCGGCTTGGCGCCTATAGCTGCCGCCATGGCCGCCGCATCCAGAAAGAGAGATACGGCCGAGATTCCGAGTGTTACCGTGGAAACCACTTCGGAAGAACCGCAAGAGAACATTGAAGACCGTGTTATCGGAGTGTCGCAGAAAAAACATGTAGACAATGCAGAAACAGTTGAGGCGACACCTACGGAAGTCACGGATTCGAAAGAAATAGACGACTTTCACACTGGAAGACCAGAGTCAGGGTATGTGGCAGCAGATGAGCGAGGGACTACTACGATAGTTCGATCGGATACTGAACAACAGGTAGAGAACCCTGCGGGGACTATTGGTGAATTTACTCCGTCTCTTGATGTCGAGCAAATAGAATATGCAGGCGATGATTCTGATCGGCAGGATTCAAGCAGTGAGATAGATAATAGCGATGCGGCCGAAGCAGCAGACCTCAATCTTCGTGAATCAGGCGTGGATTCCGTGGTCGCGACTGAAGAAGGGTATAAACAATTATCCGAGAATGTAGAGATAATATTCGCAGATTTAGAGCTAGAAGAGGGGCAATTCGAATCAGAAGATAGGGCGGTCAGCACATTTAGACGACTAGAGGAGATGATAACGGAAAGACCCGGGGATAACACGACAGGTGCTAGCGAAAATTTCGTTGCAATAGAAGCAGGCGAAGAAAAAGAGAGTGTGTTGAATGAAGGCGGTACGTTCGAAGAGTTTAGGGAACTTTTCGTAGATATTGATAGTGAACTTCAAGAAACAAGAAAAGACATAGATATAGAACACATGCCGCCGGAGGAGCGCCTGCTAGAAGTAGTACAAATTATCGACACTGGTGAGGTTACAGAGGACTCCAGCGGGGTTCTGGAGTCGATAGGCAGGTTGCATGAGATGATTTTTGAGCAAGAAGAGGTAGATGAGAGTGCTGTCTCTATCAAGGAGTCGTTAGTTATCACGAAAGAAATAGTGGAGGAAATGCTAACGCTGATGGAGGAGCTGGGGTATGAGACGCCGGAAGAGGCGGTAGTGGATCTAGCTTCGCGAAGAGATCTAAGGTTCTTGTTGGATGCAGTTAATTACATGTACTATGCGCATCTTGCCGATAGATCCAGGGAGTTTTTGTACGACAGGCAAACTACGCAGTCAGTTCAAGGCCAACCGCGGGAGCACATTCTCGGGAAGGCGGTAGTGGCATTATTTAGCCAAGGGATTACGGATTCGAAGTCAAATGCTCTAGCGGCATGATTTTGCAAATTCATAAGCGTTTTGGGATAATGTCAACATAAATTAATAAAAAAGGTAATAATATATGAAGCGAACCATAGGAATAAGTGCGATGAGCCTGCTTTTCGCACTCGTAGTAACCGTACCCTCCTTGGCGCAAGCACCGGTGCAAGGCCAAGACCGCGGGGCAGAGGCGCGTGCAAATGCTCAGGAGCGCGTAGAGCAGATAAGGCAAGACGTCCAGGAACGTCGTGCGCAAGTAATGCAAGACGTGTGTGAGCGTCGGCAGGATAGACTACAAGAAAACATTCCTAACCTCGCCAGAGGTGCCACTGCACTCCAAAATGCCATGGACTCGATTTATGAGCGAGTGCAAGGATTTTACGAGGACGGGCAATTAACAGTGAGCAACTACGATGAGCTCAACGACAACGTTGCGGCAGCGCAAGCAGATGCAGCGGCTTCGGTCGAAGCAGTTCTAGAATTTGAATTCGAGCTTGATTGTGAGGATCCAAATCTAGGCGAACAGATGGATGGATTTCGACAGGCTGTCTCGGAAGCTAGAGAAGAGCTTAAGGAATATCGCGGGGAGCTAGTAGAGCTAATCCGAGCCTTGCGAGCAGAAGCAGCTGAAGAGAACGCTCAAGACTCCGAAGATGAAGATGACGAAGGAGATAACGATGACGAGCAATAACAAACAACACGGATTCAGTGCGGTGGAAGTGGTATTGGTAATTGTCGTAATAGCTTTGCTCGCCTTTGTGGCGTGGAGCTTCTTCGACGCTAGATCAGAAGATAACGATACTGCACAACAAGCTAGTGAGCAGCAGATAGAAAGCAGCGAAGACCTAGCGGAAGCCGAGGACCTGCTCTTAGAAACTGATATAGATGGGGAGCTCGATACTGAGGAGCTCGACGAATCACTCAGCGAGTAGGATTAGAGGCTTCGTATTCTCGTTTGATATGATAAAAGTATAAGCGAGGAGATATCGATGAGCAGTAAAGTAGCGATTG
>SLRF01000012.1 GCA_007131065.1 Candidatus Saccharimonadota bacterium | reverse complement strand
CTTCTTGGCTTGGTGGTGTTGTTGTCTGTTGGGCTGATTATGATGCTGTTGCTTCTGATGAGCTGGCTGAGATTGTTTGTTGTGGTGTTTTTGTTTTTGGTCGGGTTGCTTATTGCGCACTAGTTCGGCCCAGGAGCGTATTTCGGCTTCGACTTCCGTGCGAGAAGAGCTAAAGAGCGAGCGGGAGTGCTGGATGATCTCTGGTATATAATTGCCTTCGGACTCGGGTATATTCAAAGACAGGGCGGTAAAGGCCGGCACCTTCTCCCCGTCTATACTCATACTGATTATGAAGTGGCGGTTATTAAGTTTTATAAGGTCCTCTCCTTCGAATGTAGGAGCGAAGTATTTAGCCAGGTACGGAGCGTCGTCGGCGCTCACACGGAAAGATATGATGCTTCCTACGTTGCCGAAAACTGCGTCGCGTACTTCTTGAGGCATTTGGGATATGTACTGGTTGGCTATAGTGAGGTTCAGGCCATATTTTCTAGCTTCGGAAAGTATTACTGCGAAAGAGTCGGTAGCAAAGTTCTGGAACTCGTCTACGTAGAGCTGGAAGGGCCGGCGATTGTCGATGTGTTCTATATTGGCCCTAGACATGGCGGCTAGCTGTACCTTCGTCACCATCAGCGCTCCTAGTGTAGCGGCATTGTCTTCTCCTACTTGGCCACGCGAGAGATTGACTATCAGTATCTTGCCCTCGTCCATCATATTACGGATATTAAAGGCGCTTTTAGGCTGACCGATAATATTACGGATCAATGGATTGGCTGTGAAAGCTCCGACCTTGTTTAGGATAGGAGCTACCGCTTCGGAGGCAAACTTATCGTTCCATGAGGCGAACTCGTTCACCCAGAAGTTCTTCACTACCGGGTCCTGGATGTTGCTTATCACGTCGTTACGGTACTCTTTCTCCGTAAGCATACGAGTCACGCCCAGCAAAGTAGCATTAGGATAGTCCAGCAGAGCCAGGATGGTATAGCGTAGTATGTATTCTAGCCTCGGACCCCAGGAGTAGCCAAACATGCGCTTAAGTGCGCCTACTACTTCCGAGGATATGTGGTTTTTCAGACTGGGGTCGGTCACCTCTAGGGGGTTGAACGCTATCGGGTAGTCGGTATCGGATGGATTAAAATACACCACGTCCTTTATGCGGCTTTGTGGTACGTAACGCAGTATATCGGTAGCTAAGTCGCCATGGGGGTCTATAACTCCGAAGCCATGATCGTAGTAGATGTCAGAAAGAGACATTAATGTCAGCAAGCCGGATTTTCCAGTACCTGTCTGCCCTACTACATAAGTGTGTCGTCCGCGGTCTACTCGCTTGATACCAAATTGGCGGTTACCGCCGCGGAAATTCGTGACTCCTATGGGGCTGAGGACCTCGGGACCTACATCTCTAGTGGTCGGTAGATTAGACGGAGGTTCGGCAGTTTTAGTATTGGCCCATACCATGCTAGGGGTTTCTACATTGGCGTGTGGTAGGTGGTATAGACTGGCTAGCTCCTCGATATTGAGAATGAAGCCTTTGTCTATGAATAATCTTGCCTTGTAGCGTTTTAGCGCCTCTTCTTGATAATAAGTTCTCTTGACCTTGAAGCTGTTAGTGGTGTCATTAAACTGCTTGAAGGCACCTACTAGCGCTTGAATGCGTAATCGGGAAAGATTTTTATCGGTGCCGGTATGTAGCAATCGAATAGTTACTTCGTATCCGAGTTTGGAGATCTTGTCGTTGGCGGCTTGAACCATAGCCTTCTCTTGGTCGGACATCTCCTTCTTTTCCCCGCCACTACTACCACTGTTTTCTGGCGGTTTCCAGAGGGCGCGGAAGAAATCGGTAAGAAGCTTCTGCAAACTATCTGCTAGGCCGTTGGCCGACATCAGCTTAGCATTACCTCCACGGACCTTGTTAATATAGTTCTCCCCTTTTCTATGCCAGCTATCTTCCAGTGGTCGGGCGAGAACTTGTATCCAGGCCTGCTCATTGTGCTCTTCTAATTTGGCAAGTACGGCAGTGATACCTCCCAGGGGATCCACCTCGAAGCTGTTGAAGGTGCGAATCGGCAAGGCGTCGTTGTTCGTGAGTGTTAGTTCAGCCATCTGGGTGTGGCTATTGTCTACTACAGTAGTGGTAGCGTAGTCGTCCTCCCCCATGTCTACTATGTTCACACTTGGGTACTGAGCATAAATCTGTCCTTCTATGAAGTTTTTCAAATGCTTAGGCGTCCATATGTAGAATTTTATTCTTTGGCCAACTGAAGCTACTTCGAAGCTTATATGCTCCTGCAACGCACCTTCTTTTATGAGTTCTTGCTTAGGCCTAAGTATACCGTGCAGACTGGCAAACAGCTGTTCCGCTGATAGTTCACGCTTATCGTTATCGCGTGGTACCTCTAGCATCAGAAGTGTACTTTTAGTGTCGCTCACCCACCGCTGTTTTCGAACGTTCTGCCATATTAAGAATGCCAGGAACCCCACGACGACTATCCAGCCACCCCAATCGAATAGCAGTCTGCCCAAGAATTGGATGATGGCAAATATTAATTCGAAAACTATATTCATTATTCAGATAAAGCGTAGGTAGCTTTGGCTACGCGCTTAAATTGCTCCTTACCTTGTAAGTTTAATATAATCGTTGTCGGTTTTACATGGCGTTGCTTTAAAACGCGTTTTATTATCTCATCTCGATGCAGTGGCGACTCTTCTTTCAGTATGCCCTCGATGACATCTGCCACAGTTCCTTTAGAGAATCCCCATTCGTCCAGAGCGTATATGCCCCTACCTACCAGGACGAAGCGCTTATCTTTTATGAGTTCGTTGTGAATTGCCTGGGTGGTAACGTCTTTGCGCCGAAAATCGGAATTCTTGATCTTGTCCGCTATCTCGTTAAAATGCATGGGTTCGTTCTGGCGTTGCAAAATTATATAGATCTTGTCACGTATGCTCTTGGGGTTTACCTGGGGCCATGACACTAGTCCCCACTTGTCATCCAGTGTCGCTAAATGCTTACTCGAGCGTGCCAGTCCATGCAGGTGATGATGATCCAGTTTTTTATCGAACGCTTCATGTATGTCATCTAGTGTAATCGGCTCTTTGAATTTCTTAACAGTCTTTACCAGCTCATCGTGTAGGCTCTTGGCTGTTTTATGGTCGTGGTGAGAGCTTAGCGCCAGTGTGTGGTGAAAGTGGTCGTTCTCAGTAATTACCGATACCTCCGACACTAGATGGGCCAGAAAGTTTACGTGTGCTGACTCTTCGGTTCCGGCGTGTTTGCTCACTTCGTGTAGCGGTACGATCCTACCAAGCTGTTCTAGCGTAGTAGTGAAAAAATCGCGCACGGTTTCGATGTGTTCGTGCTCCAAATCTTGTAGTCGCTGCAGAGCCTGTTTTTCGACCTGCCTTACTCGCTCACGGGTGATGCCAAGTACCTTGCCGATCTCTTCTAGCGTCTCTTTTCGTCCTTGCAAACCGAAGCGGCGGGAAATGATTTCTCGTTCTCGCTCTTTGTCTATAGTTTCTAGGATATCGGCCGTAATTTGCTGTATATCCAGTGTCGGCCTGGCAGTTGTCTCCATAATTGATCTCATTTACGTTATTATGATTATAAAACAACGCCTATATAGTGTCAATTGAACTTTATAGTTAATTGTGGAGAAACTTACTACTTGCTCTTGCCTCTGCGTCGTTTCTTGACAGGAGCGTTTTTTATTAGCTCCTTGGCTTTTTCTTCCGTCACGGATTCCGGCTCAACGTCTTTTGGTATCTTGGCGTTTACCTTCCCGTTTGTTACGTATGGGCCGTAACGGCCGTTGAGCACTTTGATGTCTCCGTATACGGCTATCTCTTTCTTTTTGTTCTCTTCGATTTTCTCCGCTATTAATCTCTTGGCTGTCTCCTCGTCCACGCTGAAAGGATCCTCTCCTTCCGGCAGCGCCGCAAACAGCGATCCGGCTTTTACGTATGGGCCGTAGCGTCCGAAATTGGTGGTAATCTCTTCGCCTTCCTCGGTCTTCCCTACCGTCCTTGGTAGCTCAAATAGCTTTAGCGCCTCTTCGAATGTGACCTCATGGAGCTTCTTACCTTTCGGTATCGGTGCAAATTTCGGCTTCTCATCATCGGTAGCGTGTCCCAGTTGCAACATCGGTCCATATCTTCCCATGCGGGCGATAATCGGTTTGCCGCTTTTTGGGTCGGTTCCTAATTCTTCTGCTCCGCTGGCCTCTTCTCTACTTAGGTGTTCGGCCGCTTCGATGGTCTTATGGAACGGTCCGTAGAAGTCTGCGATCATGGCGTTCCATTTTTCCTTACCGTGAGCTATTCGGTCGAACTCTTCTTCTACCTCTTTGGTGAAGTCGAAGTCGACGATGTCGGGAAAGTTCTTGGTTAGAAAGTCGTTTACGAGTAGTGCTATTTGCGTAGGTAGTAATTTGTTGGTATCTCGGCCGTACTTGATGGTTTCGGTAGTTTCTTTTACTTGTCCGTCTTCGAGGGAAATTATATTTATCTCTTTATCGACTCCCTCTACGTCACCTTTTTCTACGTATCCTCGAGTCTGGATGGTAGATATGGTAGGAGCATAAGTAGATGGCCTGCCAATACCCATCTCTTCTAAGGTGCGCACTAAGGCTGCTTCATTGTAACGGGCTGGACCACGCTTGATGGTTTCTCGAGCCGCCAGTCCTAGTAATTTAAGCGTTTCACCTTCTTCTACGGATGGGAGCAACGTATCTTCGATCTTGCTGTCTTGGTATACCTTTAAGAATCCCGGGAAATCGACTACTTCGCCTTTTGTCAGTAGGTTTTTATCGTGCTTATCGCTAGCTATAGTTATGGTCGTCTTCTTTAGTTTGGCCGGACTCATCTGCGAAGCTAGCGTGCGTGAGTGGATAAGTGCATATAACTTTGCTTGCTGGGAGTCTTCGCCGGCCTCCTCCTTAGTAAAGTCGGTTGGGCGGATAGCTTCGTGGGCTTCTTGAGCTCCTGCCTTTGCCTTGAAGGCACGGTGCTGATGGTACTTATCTCCGTAGGAATTTTTTATAACTTTCTCTGCCTGTTTTGTAGCTGTATTTGCAAGAGCTACCGAGTCGGTACGCATATAAGTGATGTGCCCGGCTTCATATAACCTTTGCGCCAGAGTCATGGTCTGCCGCACACTGTATCCAAGTTTGCGTGCAGCCGTCTGCTGCAGGCTAGAAGTAGTAAACGGTGCGCTAGGATTGCGGGTTGATGGCTTAGTTTCTACCGTATCTACACTAAAAGACGCTTCGGTGGCATCTTGGACGAATTTACGCGCCTCATCCTGCTCGCTTAATGGCTTGGGCAGTTCGGCTTCTATCTCCTCTCCTTTATCGGTATTGAACGAGGCAGATACCTTATATACATGTTCGGGAGTGTAGTT
>SLRF01000056.1 GCA_007131065.1 Candidatus Saccharimonadota bacterium | reverse complement strand
TCGTAAGAGGCTAACTCGAATAAAATACATCTTTGTCTTAACACCTACACAGCTAGTGCGGTCCCGCACCACCCCGCACCTTTTGCTTTGGCAAAAAGGTGGAACACCAATTCTTCGAATTGGTGCGGGGTTGGTGCTGTGGTTATATATAATACGTTATACCTTATACATAATACGTAATACTGGACGAAAAGTCCCAATTTATTGGGACTTTTCGTCTTCCTCCACCACGCTCTTTATCTGATCTGACTGTTGCTTAAGCTCTTCCTTTAGACTCTCCAACTCGCTTTGTACGACCTTAGGATAATCTGGAAAGTTTTCGCTCAACCATGCCAGAGCCCCCTCTTCGTCCTCGCTGTCGACAAACTTTTCAAATTCCTGCAATTGTTCGTCGCTCATGGCATCAGCGAGCTTAGTGCCCACACGTATCTCGAGCTGTTCATATATCTGGGATATTAGAAGATCCTTCTCCTCTAAAGGAAGTTGGTCCAGACCTAGTTCTTGCAGTAGTGAGTCATCGATTTTAAGCATATATATAAACCTTATAAAATGTAGTATATCATCTCAAGAGTCTTTTTCACGAGCACCCCTAGTCAGGTCGGATATACGCTGGGCGTGTTTCTGCCGCTTGTCCAGCCGGAGTTCTATCTGCGGCAGTCTACGAATGTCAGTCGATTTAGTGATAGCGTGCCTCAAGGCACCGCGAATCTCTTCCGCCTCGGCAAAGATCGATTCTTGCTTATCTTCATCAAGTATCGAGAGCCATATCGATGCAAACTTGCTATCCGGACTCACCTCTACTTCCGTTACTGTCACGTAACGCCCCGGCAGACGTAACATTATCTCTTGGGCGACAGCTTTCTGTATACTGGCTGCCAAACGCTCGCGGCGTTGCTTCACTTACAAGCTCCTCTTTTTGGTGGTCCTGGTAAAGAATTCCAGCTCGTCACCTTCTTTGAGTTTGAGCTTTCCTTTAGTGGCGATGTTTACACCACACAATTCTCCCTGTACCACTTCTTTGGCAGACTGCTGTTCGCGTTGCAGTGCGTTGACTACACCCACCTCTTTCATCTGAGGCTCTTTATCTTCGTCTTCACTCTCATCCTCTTCGTCAATCATGCGCACTAGTAGCCCTGGCACTAACTTGCCTTTTAGGACTTCGCCTCCGCAGATAGTCTCTTTTTGAGCGGTCTTAAATACCGCCTTTATTCGCAGGCGAGCCATCTCTTCCTCAGTTATCTCCGGTGGAAGTAACTCCGTCAGGCGCTCTCTTATATCGTCGAGTAGCTCATAAATTACATTATATATCTTAATATCTACTCCTGAGCGCATAGCCAACTGCTTGATACGACCCGGGACGGTTACTCCGAAACCGATGATAGTAGCACCTGTCGATTCGGCCAAACCTATATCGGATTCTGATATAGGACCTACTCCACTACCTACTATATCTACACGCACTTCCTCATTCTTAAGCATCTCTAGACTCTGGACGACAGAAGACAGACTGCCGTCTACATCAGCCTTGACTACGACAGGTACGGTCGACGCCTGGTGGGCGTGCATAGCGGCCGTCATAGAGTCGGCCTGGGTGATGGCACTCGTGCCTTCTCTAGGGTTGCTAGCTGTACTCACAGCTACCTTGGCGGCCTTCTCATCAGCCACTCCATGTACAAATGCACCTAAATGAGGAGTATCTTTCCATCCGGAGACTGCCACCGGCTGAGATGGATAAGCTTCTTTGATACGGCTACCATTGAAATCTTCTATACTACGAACTTTACCGTAAACGTCTCCGGCGACTATAAAGTCACCTATCTTGAGCTTTCCGTGCTGGACCAAAACGGTCGCTACGGCACCTTTACCGGTAACCATCTGCGACTCTATCACCGTTCCTTCCATAGGCCCTTCTGTTTTGGCTCGTAGGTCTTCTAGATCGGCTACCAAGATTATCATGTCCAGTAGCTTGTCGAGATTTTGTCGTTTCTCTGCAGATATATCGACTACTACCGTATCGCCTCCCCACTCTTCCGGGTTGAGATTCATCTCAGTAAGTTCCTGTCGCACCCGGTTCGGGTCGGCTCCCGGCTTATCTATTTTGTTCACAGCCACCACCATTCGCACTCCTGCTTCCTGTGCGTAGCGAATAGCCTCCTTGGTCTGTGGCTTAATGCCGTCATCGGCAGCTATCACTATAATAGCTAGGTCCGTCAGCTGAGCCCCGTGCTCACGTAATATAGAAAACGCCTCATGGCCCGGAGTATCCAGAAATGTCAGCTTACGGTCGTCATGTTCGGTCTGATAAGCATTAATGTGCTGGGTGATTCCTCCTGCCTCGCCGGTCGCCACATCGCTATTACGCAATGCATCCAGCAAAGTAGTCTTGCCATGATCGACATGTCCCATGACCGCGATAATCGGCGGACGAGGTTCACCCTCGCCTGGCTCCAATACGCTCAGACGCGGCATATCGACATCACTATCAGTAGTAGTGCTTTCCTCTCCGTCGCCTTCCGACTCTTCTAGCTCAAAGCCAAGTTCACTGACCACAATCGCAGCCGTCTCGAAGTCTACACTGTCATTGATGGTGGCCATAACGCCATTCTTCATAAGCTCGCCGACGAGATCCATCACGTCTACACCGATCGCTTCGGCCAGCTCTGATACTTTAATTGGTGCTGTAATCGCTACTTTTTTACTCATCCTCTTACCAACCTTCTATCTCAATTTACCCATTTCTAGTTTTTTATCTTAGCTTTCGAGTCTTGGGCTAATTTTGGCCCGAGACTCGAAAAGTTTTTTGTCTTAAGAAGCCAGACTCAAAGATATCTTCCGCAAATCAGTGTCGATATCTATGATACGGAACTTCTGACTTTCTCCGACTTTGAAGTGCTCAGTCGGATCAGCCTCTTCACCCAGCTCCGATACATGCACTAGCGCCTCTATGGCCGGTGCTATCTGTATGAATGCACCAAAAGGTGTCACACGGGTGATAGTACCCTCCACTTCATCGCCAGGCTTGTAGTCCTTAATCTGTTCCAGCCAAGGATCTTCCTGGAGCTGCTTCATCGAGAGGCTTAGTTTCTCTCCGTCTATCGCGATGATCTTAGCCTCTATCTCGTCACCTTGCTTTACATAATCGCTTGGATTCGAGACACGGTCCCATGATATCTCCGATATATGAACCAGTCCCTCTATGCCATCGGTGGTTACGAATATTCCGAAATCAACCGTTCCGGTCACCGAGCCCTTGATGGTATCGCCCACGCTTAGCTTCTCAAGGCGCTTTTTCGTCTCTTCACGCTTGGCAGCTTTTTCAGAGAGTATGAGCTTGTTCTCATCCCGATCTATATCCAGAATGCGCACCTTCAGAGGTTGCTTAGTAAGCTCGTTAAGCTTCTGCAGGATCTGATCTTTATCGGCGTTGCTTACGCGAGGATAGTTTTTAGCAGACAATTGGGAAACCGGCAGGAATCCGCGGATCCCTTCTACTTCTACCAATAAACCGCCCCTATTTGCATCGTAGGCATTCACTTCGATCATCTCGCCATCGTCAAAGTATTTCTGAAGCGTATCCCAACCCTTCTCTTTTGCTACCTTCTTCATGCTTAGGATTGCAAAACCCCAATCAGAATCCGGTTCGATGACACTAGCACTTACGCTATCACCTTCCTTGAGACCATGATTCGGACTCAATTCACGTCTAGCTACAAGACCAAGACCATAAGGGCCTAGATCTAGCCACACTTCTCGCTTGTGCGCAGTGACAACCGTGCCTTCGATAATATCTCCAGGCTCTAATGCGCTGAGCGGATGAGCTTCTAGCAGTTCTTCCATTGTATCTTTAGACATATATATGCCCTCCTTCCGTATCGATTTCCTCTTATACGCGACTATTTGAAACCCTATAAATTAGGATTCCAAAAACCGAATCGACCTTAATGATTCGATGCTAGGTCGTCTCAAATATGTCCGGTTTCGACCAGACACCTCAAGACACACCATGCTCCGCGAAAAGGATTACTCTTATTTATAAAGCAATTGACCCCAGGAGTAAACCCCGCCAGCTGGAGATGATTAATAATGGCAAAGATATAAAGTTACTTTCATAATGCTAGGTGACGCATCAATCGATACGTTTCGCAGCAGGCGGGGTAAACCCCGCGATTACAGGTGCCTTGAACAACAGTGACTTTCAGCATAAAAGGGATACTTTAGCTAACAAATGACGCAGCACACAGGACAGACCCCACTTAAAGAGTTGTAATGTAGTAAAATCGCAATATGTATTATGTCTATTTATTGCGTAGCAAAAAGACTGACAAATATTACGTTGGTTATTGCAAAGACCTAAGACAACGATTCTATTCACACAACAAAGGAGAAAACAAAGCCACGAAACCCTACACCCCGTGGGAGCTCGTATACTATGAGGCCTACCCAGCCAAGGAACCAGCGCTAGAGCGTGAACGTGTACTTAAAAACCATGGTAGGACCCTGAGCGACCTAAAGCGTCGCATACTACTAGGTCGATCGACCTAATAGGTCATCCACCAAAAAACCGCGGACAATTCCGCGGTTTTTTTGTAGCTTCTGTCACTCTACCCCAATCGAGTGACTAGACACTAGCTATCTTTGTTAGCGTCTTCTAGTTGCTTACGACTGCGTCGATATAGATAGCCGCCGGCTCCTAGCAAAATCATTCCCGCTGCCGGTAGTGCTGCACCGGTATCGGCAAGTTCGCCTGGCAGTTCTTCCTCTTCTGCCTCGCCGTTAGCTTCGCCATTTACCCCGTTCTCTTCTTCATCGGTTGCTTCTTCGCCATCACCGTTCTCTTCAGTGGTAGTTTCACTAACTGCGTTGCCATTGTCATCATTAGATACGAGATCACCATTGGTATCTCCATAGATGAATGAAGCAGCTATCAGTCCGACTACTACTATCAGTCCAACTACGAGCACAAGGCTCCTGTTCATATTACTAATATAATCTCTCGCGCCTCTAAACCTATCCATACCCTCTCCTCATTTGTTAAGTATTGGTTGATGGGTATTATAATACGCAATCTCTCGCCTAGCAATACAATAAACTTGCCATAGTGCGAAATTCCGTTTAATATCTGCATGAACGCGCAGGAGTCAGCCTGTCGGGGCACGAGAACCATTGTGGCATCAAGATTACCTCCTTAGGTGGCCCCTTTATAGTATCTGCCCCGACAAGCCGAAATATTTTAGTATTATGTATTATGTATAACGTATTACGTATCATGTATTGCGTATAAAACATCTTGTATTTAGGAACTTTAGTATTTAGCTACTAGAATATAGAACCTCTCTCCGTACCCATATTTCGCCTGGATCCTATACCCTAAGCGAAGCGATATCCTATATCCTGTAGTTTAACTTTAGAACT
>SLRF01000034.1 GCA_007131065.1 Candidatus Saccharimonadota bacterium | reverse complement strand
GAGAGGAGATGTCTAATGCTGCCATATACTAATGTTGGTGAAATACCAGAAAGTATAAGACTAATACTGCCCGAAGAAGGACAGGAAATATACATGAACGCATATAACAGCGCCCATGATCAGTATGAACACTCCAGTGAAGACCGAATAGACGGAAAAGCAGACGAGCGCGATGAAGGTGCACAGATAGCAGCCTGGGACGCAGTAAGAGAGAGATACAAAAAAGGCCCTGATGGAAAGTGGCACGAGAAGTAGCTCATTAGAGCCTCTCGGAGCTACTGAAATGTTAATATGGCTACATGAGGCAGATTGAATGGCGCCACGGCCATCGGCTAGACAGTACGCTAATATTGCTGATACACGTCTTCCGTGGCATAACCATCGGCGGTATAGTTTATGGACTATTCTCACTTGACTGGCTATTCGCCTTAAGTGCATTGGGAATACTCCTACTTTTGTACGCCAGTGAGACAATAGAGAGGCTATATGGATTACGCATTCCTCTAGAGCTAGAGCTATGGTACGTAGCATTTATGTTCGGATCGCTTTTCTTGGGCGGACTGCTAGACTTTTACAGTCTGTGGACATGGGACATATTGATGCACTTTAGCTCTATGGCAGGTATAACCTTAGGTGCCTACCTAATAGGCTATGTATGGTGGCAGCAGAGTCGCCTGCACGTACCTCTAATAGTGATTCCGCTGTCGGCTTTTATGTTCGCAACAACTGTTGGAGTAGTCTGGGAGATATTTGAGTTTGCAGCCGACGCCTGGGTGGGTCCATACCTAGACTTCCAGCTCCAGGCTAGTAATCGAGACACTATGTTCGACTTCGTATTCAATAGCCTAGGTGCCGGCTTGATGTGTGTAGTTGCGTATCTACATATAAAGTCGGGGAGAGCAAGGTGGCCACAGTCAATAATCGATCGTCTATACCGCGAGAACCCAAGCCTCAAGTAGTAATTGCTAGATCTTCTCCCATTTTCCTTAATCTAACAGGATCTATAGCAAGGCTCCGCGAATCTTGTACTACACCTTCTTTCTTAAGAAGTGCCATTTGGCGTGATACGGACTCCCGGGCCAATCCGCTCATGTTGGCTATATCCTGATGAGTCAGTGGTATATCTATATGCACCAAGGAAGTTCCGCTGCCGGCTTTTTGAACTAGAAATACTAATAGCGATACTAGTTTATGTCTGGCATCATTTACGGAAAGAATATCTATGCGTTGGAAGAATTGCTGATTGATGTCATAGGCATAATTAATCAACATCTCCCCCTTGTCGATGTCGTCTTTGAGTTGTTGCTCAAGGTGTCGTGGCTCGATCATTCTTACTTGTACGTCAGTCATAGCTGCATAAAAATTTCCCACTGCTTGCCTACGACTCAAATGGGTCGTCAGAGGAAACACATCACCCGGCCCGTATATGAATATAATTCGTTCGTTGCCGCTATTTATAAAATTGAAGACCTTTACGTAGCCGCTATCTATGTGATGCAGATGGACTACGGGGTCGCCTTCATATATGATTATGTCTTCTTTGGAATAAGTTTTGATTTTTCCATTTTCAAAAAGTTTTTGTAATACGGATGTCATGTTGTCTACTCATCATTTCTGCGCAACCACCTTAATGCCTCGATCCTGGTTCCGAAAGCATGTACGATATCACCTTTACCCGCTACCATGCTGAGCGTATTGATAAGAACCTGCAGAGATAGTGGGCCATACACGGCCAATAAATCGCACGGTACCTCTTTCATGCCTCTAACGGCAACTGTGTGTGAGTCAAAATTAGTACTGGTTACCTCAGTTAAGTCCACCAAAACTAGTGCTGGTTTGCCTTCACTGCGAAGTCTATCTACCAAGTCGTCGACTTCTTTCACCCCTTCGGATACGGAATCTCCGTCTTGGTCCCCTAGGTAATGTTGCTCTACAAAACCGGATGGATTTAAGAAAGTCGATACTTTGATCGTCGTTTTCTCCATAGCCCCCTCTATATGTAAATTTTATCATGTTTCAGCTTCAACTTCGCAGAGTATGGGAATTGTGCATGATTAGGTTTATAGTAAAAAAATAAGCATAAGCTACTAGGTATTGATTAAGTCAAAAAGCAGTGTAGATTTATAAATAAGAACCCAAAAAGGTAGAAGCGAATGAACATCCAACAACCCTCCGTAGCAGAAACCCGAAGCAAAGAAATCTTCCAGCTCAGCCGAGATAGCTCTACCTACGAAGTAACCGTAGATAGCGACATAACATTAGAAGATTATAGAAAAATTACCCTAGAGGAAGACTGGAAGGCATTAGAAAAATATGCCGACCAGAACAAAGGTAAAACCGTCGTATTCATCAACCCGACCATGGAAGGCGGTGGGGTAGCCATGCTAAGGCCACCTCTAGTGCATGTACTGCAGATGATGGGGGTAGACGCCCGGTGGTTCGTAATGGAGCCGTATCATAGCCTGGAGGTAAATCCATTTCTATTTACAAAACAGATGCACAACATCATGCAACGCCGAACACTGGGAGATGAGCGCATCACCGAAGAAGGCAAGGCCATACACCGCGACTGGAACGACGATAATGCCAAGGTACTGACCAAACAACCGGCAATCATGAATGCAGACGTTATAGTCATAGACGACCCCCAGCCTGCACCACTCAAAAAGCACATTGACAAAGTAAACCCATCGACCAAATGGGTGTGGCGCAACCATATCGACACCGACGGCGAATTGATGTCTGATGCATCTACTCCACAAGGAGAGATAGCACATTATATTTTCGAGGAGTGCGGGATCCGTGAGTCAGACGCCATAGTGAACCATCCGGTGGAAAAATTCATATACCCAGAACTGCGTGATAAAACCTACCTAGCGCCCGCCACGATCGAACCTTTCGACGATCTAAACCGCGACCTCAGCGAAGCCGAGATAAAAGAGGGTGTAGAATTTATAAACAATGAGATAAAGATAAAAAATATTGAATTCGATCAGGCTGGCAGGGAAGAGGACATCCAGGAGCTGATAGACCCCGACCGACGACGCATAACCTTGATAGCCCGCTTCGATGAATCAAAGGGAATGGATAAGGCGATGGAGCTCGGTGTACGCACACGCGAGAAGATGGTCGAAGAGGGGGCAAATGATGACGAACTTCCTCAGATAGTGATAATCGGTAATGGCTCCGTGGATGATCCAAGCGGTATACCGATGTACGAAGAGATGCTGCAGTTGCGACGAGAGCAGTACCCAGAATGTAAAAAGGACATAATAATCATGCGCGTACGGCACAACTACATGGCGGTAAACGCCATAATGTACCCGCGCGAAAAAGACGGCAGTTTCGACGGTTCGCAACTAGTAGCACTACAAACCTCAGAAGCAGAGGGTTGTGAAACCAGGATCACCGACTGGCTTCGTCACGGAGTGCCGGTAGTCATATCGAACCGAGGCGGCATGAAGCTCCAGGTCATAGAAGGGGAATCAGGTACAATTCTCGATTACGACAAGCCCGACTGGGATATCGATAAAGGTGCTGAGTTTATAGCTAACCTAATGGTAGATAAAGATGCATACGAGAAGATGCGAGAATCAACCTTACTCGCATCCAAGCAATTCAACAGTCGCGAATTTACCACCATTTCAAACACCATACGCTTGCTACGTGTATTCTCCAATATCTCAAGCGGCGTAAGAGCCGATAAGTACTGGAAGATAAGCGACATCGTAAATATAAAATGACAAA
This sequence comes from Candidatus Saccharimonadota bacterium, assembly GCA_007131065.1. Classification (GTDB taxonomy): domain Bacteria; phylum Patescibacteriota; class Saccharimonadia; order QS-5-54-17; family QS-5-54-17; genus SLRF01. The sequence goes on along the minus strand of SLRF01000034.1, from coordinate 1,758 downwards.
AGGTAATGGCGATTACCGGCGCGGTGCGCAGGTACTGCTTCATATTCTAAAAAAGCCATCATACGTACTACTCGGCATATCGATGTATCCGCTTTTGCTCTGGCTTTTTATCTACCTGACCAATCTCAACCTATTTCTGCACGTTTGGCGCGAGACTTCTCTAGCCACGATAGAGAAATGGCAATTTCTACTAGGCTCTATAACGAACGTATTCACGAGACTGCCGGACCCGCTAGCGACATCTATAGTAATATTTGCTGGACTTGCGACTCTCAACATAGTGACTCTGGTATACACACTGCGCCAACGCAGCAAGGTCGATATACGCTCCAGCGGTGGTGCTGCTACCGTAGCTGTAGTCGGATCCCACTGCATGGCCTGTGGAGGAGCCATACTAGCGCCTGTGATTACAGCTCTATCAGGGAGCGGAGCATTCATTAGTGCCGCGCGGGCCAATACAGCCATCTTTGTTTCACTCAGTATTAATCTCCTAGCGATCATGGTAATCCTACATGCCACACTCAAGCTCGCTTCACGTGCAGATATAAGCTCACTAAGAAACTAGACTATATATCAATACAGTTGCCTGTCAGATTATAAAGCTAAGTACCAAGATAACGAGTACAACTATCCAGAGGTAGCGTACAAGATTAATCAAATGTGAGGCCATCGACCGATATTTGTTACCAAAACTATTTATCAAGTCTAGCTTCGGAATCTTCCAGCTGATGATGGCACCACCGATAAGGCCGGATAATATTACAACCTGATTGGCCGCGAACAAGTCGATAAACTCCAGGAATGGACGTCCGAACGCCTGAAATTCCACTGGTGTGAAGCTGAGGGCTGAGAGCAAGCCCAGGGGTATGATCGGCAAGAACGCCGCCACGGTCGCCCAATTATGGGTGAGCCGCAGCTCTTCGCGCATAGCAGTTTTAACTACCTGCATTCCGGCTATCGATGAACTGATGGCCGCTAAGAAGAACAGCCAGAAGAAGACCACCGCCAAGATAGCTCCGAAAGGAATATTACTAAATGCCAATGGCAAAGTGGTAAATGCTAGCTCAGTCCCTTCCGCAGGATCTAGCCCGAATGTAAATACCAAAGGAAATATCATAAGCCCGGCTATAAGCGCGATTCCGGTCTCTATACCGGCAACCGAACCGGCAGCTCTCGGTAGATTGACCTTGTCTGGTAAGAAACTACCGTATGTTATCAAGTAACCTTGCCCAACCGCTAGCGAATAAAACGCCTGACCGAAAGCCAACATCCATAAAGTAGGGGAGAAGAAAGACGAAAAATCCGGCTGGAATAAAAAGCTCATCGCCTCTGAAGTGCCTGCCAGAGTAAGGCTGTAGCCGGTAAGTATCAATATAACTATCAGTAGTAGTGGCATCATTATCTTACTCAACAGCTCGATCAATTTCACACCCTTGGCCACCACCAGAGCACATATCAGCGTAACTAAACCGAAATAGAATACCGGCTCAAAGCTGTTAGTAAAATCCGCAAATGAACGCACGCTACCGGTGAGGCTGTCTACGGCATAACCCATAGTCCAGCCTGTGATGACCAAATAGTAGCTCATTATAATCATGGTCAATATAACGATAAGCCAACCAAATCCGGCCGCCTTTTTGTTTATCGTGCGAAAGGTCTTAACTGGACTACCACGCTCTTTTTTGCCAGCACTTATCTCTACCACCATCAAAGGAATTCCAAGCGAAAGCACAGCGATAAGATAGGCTATGATAAATG
>SLRF01000064.1 GCA_007131065.1 Candidatus Saccharimonadota bacterium | reverse complement strand
TGAGCCCTTAGCAATATAGAGAAACTGCTTGAACTCCTTGTTGGATTGCCTTTCAAAGCCTTCTGCTATGTTATTCATAATCGAGACTGAAGCTCTTTCTATCTGATTCTTGAACGAACGATCTTTTGTATATTTGAACTGTTTATACACCAGAAGAGTTAGTTGCTTAGCCTTTTGCCAAGAAGCTATATCTTCGAACTTTTCAATCTTCATAGGATAGAGTATAAAGCTTTACTTTATAACTTTATAACCTTCAACTTTATAACTAGCTCCTAAGCGGCATAATTACATGCAAGTAGGAGCTGTCATCTACTGGGCGAATCAAACAAGGATTAACCTTGCCAGTCAGGCCGAGCTCTATAGTGTCGGAGCCAATTACCGACAGAGCGTCGCTTATATAACGTCCGTTTAGGGATATCTCTATATCCTCACCGGCCACTTCCGCATCAATATCAGAGTTGTTTTCACCGACCTGGCTGGCGATAGAGCGCATACTGACTTTTTGATCGTTTACCCCTAGGGTCACACTACCGGCGTTTTCTCTGGCAAATAAGCTAGTGACCTTGGTGATGTTTTTAAGCTCCTTAGTGGATACTACAGCTGTGGTAGGAACTTCTTCTGGTATCAATTGCCTATAATTGGGGAACTGTCCGTCTATGAGACGTGATACTAGCTCTAAATCACCGAGCTTGAAGCTTATCTGATTCTCATCTATCGATATCTCTACCGTATTTACCGACTCATCATCTATCATGCGCAAAAACTCCGATATCGTTCTACCGGGGATTATTACGTCGCATTCACCTTCAAATTCCATAATCTTCTTCTCAGCTAATCGGTAACTATCCGTAGCAACGGCGTACAAATTGCCTTCATTAGCATGTAGATATATTCCGGTAAGTACCGGGCGGCTATCATCACCGGAAGCCACTCCCACAACCTGAGTAAAAGATTCCTTAAATACATCTGTAGGTATCTCTATCTTAATATCACCATCTACTTCCGGAATAGAAGGGAACTCATCGGCATCGATTCCGTTTATCTTCGATTGAAAGCTTTGCGCCTGGATGTCCGCTGCGGTCTTTTCTACTTTAATATCCACATTCCCACTCGGTAGGTTCGACACATATTCGCTCAACAACTTAGCAGGTATAGTGATGTCTCCATCGGTCTCGACTTTGGCACCTATCCAGTAGGTCACACCGATCTCAAGGTTAGTGGCAGCTAGCTTTAGACGGTTATCCTGAGTCCTTAAAAGTACATTTCCTAATACTGGCAACGTAGTTTTATTGCCAACTACTCGACTGACGATACTGAGCGCCTTATGTAAATTTTCCTGAGTGATACTTACCTGCATAATTATAAATCCTTATATATTACTTCGTTGTTGTTATTGGTCCTGTGCATACTGTGGACAGTCGCTAGAAAATGCCCGCCAAAGCCCTTTATTTGCAGGCGTTCCTGTGGATTAGCCTGCGCATAAAGCGGGGACAAAGCGGGGACAAAATTAACGCCACCAAACAAGTATTTACAGAGGTCAGAAGGGGTGAAATTCGTACACAATTTGTGCACAATATCACCTAAAACTTCCACAGTTTCTCCAACCTTTATCCCCACACCCAAAAACACTTTATAACCCATGTTTTTCATAAAACTATACCCTAAATCCTGAATCCTAAACCCTGTATTTCTATGCATAAAGATGCTCCTTAATCTGCATCACAGTTTGTCGCATAGACGAATCTTTCTGGATCTGCGCATCGATTTTACTAACAGAATGCATGGCCGTGGTGTGGTCTTTGCGACCTACCGCCTTAGCAATCGCCGGAAAGCTTAAATGTAGCTCCTGGCGCATTAGATACATAGCAATCTGCCGAGGCTGAGATATTGTTTTCTCGCGCCTAGGGCCTATCAGCTCGTCGGCTGCGATATCGAAGAACTTAGCCGTTTTATCGACTATCTGCTTGTCTGTGAGCCGGCTCTTGCGATTCGGAGTGGCTCCAATGATCTGCTCTACAACCTCGATCGATAGCGACTGCTGAGTCATCTCACAATGCGCCAGTACTTTAGTCAGCGCCCCTTCGAGTTCACGGACGTTGGACTGGATGTGTGTAGCCAAAAACTCACCAACATCAGGAGACACGGTCATATTGTGTTGGCTGGCCTTGGTTTGGATGATCGCCATGCGCGTCTCAAAATCCGGCGGCTGGATGTCTGCGGTCATACCCCATTCGAAACGGCTACGTAGCCTCTCTTCCAGGGTAGGTATGGATTTAGGCGGTTTATCCGAGGAGATAATAATCTGCTTATTGGCTTGGTGAAGGGCGTTAAAGGTGTGGAAAAACTCTTCTTCAGTCTTTTCCTTGCCGGCGATAAACTGCATATCGTCGATTATTAATACGTCAGCTTGTCGGTAGTGGTCGGAAAAAGTCTTCTTCCGCAAAATGCTGGCTATAAATTCAGTAGCGAACTGCTCACTAGTTATATATACGATATGCGCTTCCGGATTACCCTCGATAATTTTATTACCGATAGCCTGTAACAGGTGAGTTTTACCCAGTCCCACGCCACCGTAAATAAAGAAGGGGTTGTATTTACCGCCTGGATCTTTGGTAATTGCCTGGGCGGCCGCATATGCTAGTTCATTACTAGCTCCGACCACGAAATTATCAAAGGTGTATTTAGAGTTAAGGTTGTTAGCGGGTGTCGGTTTTTTGCTTTGTGGCGGGCGTACGCTCCAGTCGGTAGAGGGCTGAGGGGCAGACTTCTCTTCAGGTGGAGCCTGGATACTAAAGGATATGTCTTTAGGAGAAATGCCGTTTTTCTTTAGCGTGTCGGTTAAAAGCGGTCGGTATTTGTCTTCCAGTTGTCTTTTGGCGAACACGCTCGGAACCCCTATGACGACCTCGTCATTTTCTTGCTTTATCAGGCTAGTGTTCTGAAACCAGGTAGCAAAGCTTGCACGGGGGATTGTCACTTCTATCTCGCCCAGTACAGCCTGCCATAATGCGTCAGACAACGCGCCCTCCTAACCAACAACTTATATGTACTAAGTATACTAAGCTCAATTTTGCTTTTCCACAACCCAGTGATAGAAATCACAAAAACTCTACGATTTTTTCCACAGTTTACACGCTCTATCTGTTAAATCTGTGGATAAACCATTGCCAAGTGTGTAGAAAAAATATATTATACCACCCGTAAACGCGATTACCCACCCAGTAAACACCCTGGTAAATAGAGACAAAATTTTGTACGTTTTTACTCACCAGGGGGCTGTGGTAATATTAGACGAGTTTATAAATATACTTCACTAAAGAGAGAGCTAGTATGCCTAAGCGAACGTATCAACCCAAGAAAAGACACCGCGCCCGCGAACACGGCTTCTTTGCGCGTATGAAAACCCGCCAAAGCCGTAACATCCTCCGCCGCCGCCGCGCCAAAGGCCGCAAGCGTCTTACACATTAAAGCGCCCAGCTCAGTAGGTAGCACCGATTGTTAAGAAAGTCGTGTCAAACAGAAAAGCGAGCGCAGTCCAGCACCACATGTTGGTGCTGTGGCAAACGACTTACTCACTAAGCGGATTAATACATACCGGATGTTTCCAGGCTACTAGATTTATAGCTATCCAGTCGAGGCTGAAGACGATCAGTGATGACCTCGATAGTTTGTAAGTAGCGTTCTAGCTCGACGCTACTAAGTACGAGCTTCGGCTTTAATATGTAGAGACGATCGTTAATTATCTCTACATTAAAGTCTTTGCCTTGCGACTGCAGAAACTCCATAATATCCGGCGAAAGTATATCCCAGACATCCAATAGGTTTTGTTTGTCTGCGTAAATAATGAAATCATTCTCGAAGCCGCCCTCTAGTCGCACGCGCTCCGCAGATTCAAAATAGCCGCCAATGAGGTGAGAGCGCCCCAGGTGGTTGTGCTGAGAGTCAATATAGATATGGGGCATGGACGATTGTAGCCGTAGTTCAAACACTGTAAATTGCGTACGAATTACATTCCGAGCATTACTTTTTCGTATATCCAGATTAGTATTGAATATTCGGTACTGTCTATCTCCGATATTAACCAACACTATATTGCCGATCCTCTTCAGGTTGCCTATTCTGTTGACGGTCGATATAAATTCTTCCGGCTCGAAAGAAATATTCGTAACTCCGCCGTGCTCTAGAGCGAAGTTATGCAGCACTTTGCGCGCTTTTGACCATCTCTTCTGGGAGAGCACCCCGGTGTAGTGGTGGGTGAAAACCATCACCAGGATGGCGGGGAGTGCTAGTACAAGCGGGTATAGTACGGGGTATTCACCAACCAAAACAAGCAGTAGCAATATTCCTCCGACCGCAGACGCGACCCTAAGAGATAGGGGTATATTTTTTAGTGTATCTATAGCTTTTTTCATAAGAGTGATTGTTATCAATACTATAACTATCACTCCACGCCTTGTATACCAGCCCCTATACCCTAAATCCTATTTCCTGAACTGTACCCTAAACCCTAAACCCTATATCCTAGCCATATGTTATCCCGCAAATACCGCCTCCGCCGTCGTAGCGATTTCGCCCGCATGTATAAGAAGGGTAGCACTGTGCATGCGCGCTCTTTTAGTATTAAGCACGCTCGTAATAACCTGGGTCATCCCAGGGTAGGCATAGTGGTAAGTACAAAGGTCTCGAAAAAGGCAGTGGTACGCAACCGCCTCAGGAGGCGGTTCTATGCGCAGATGCGCGAACTGCTCGCTAGGCTAGACGGGGGAGTGGATATAGTCATCATGGTGCGCCACCAAGCTATCGATCAAGATAGCTCCCAAATCGGCAACGACCTAGAGAAGACCCTTAACCGCGCCAACCTACTAAAACCTAACAACTAGTTCCTATATCCTGAATCCTAAACCCTGTAGTTTAGCTACTCCTGATCCTCGACAGGGGTGAGCTGCTCATCGGTAGCTACTTCGATAACTACTCCATCTTCAACCCAGAAGTTTAGGCGGTTGGGTCGGAAGTCCATAGTTACTACCAGGGCTTCGCCGTCGCGATTAATCACTCGGTGCTCTAGGCCCTCCTCCTCTGCTAGGTCACCAGCCTCTTCCTCGGTTAATCCAAGGTAAGCTGTGTTGTCCTCGATTTCCGTTTCTTCAACCTGTTCGCCGTTGCCGTTGGCTGCGTCCTCTTCTTGTGCGAAGTGCCACACCAATCCTACAGCCGCTACGATAAGTACGAATACAGCTATCCAGGCTAAGGGCTGCCTAAGCCATCGCTGTGCGTTTGTTTGTTCTTTTGATTGTTCTTCCATTTTATTCTCCTGATTACTTTAGGATTCCTACCCTTAAATATACCATAAGCACCATAAAAAAAGCGCTCCCGCTCGTCACGCTATAATTATTCAAACACTTGCGGTGTCATCTCATAATCACTCAGTGCTTGGACCACCACACCGTCTTCTATCCAGAAATTAACTCTGTCGCGGTCAAAATCCAGCATCGTCTGCTCATCTTCGCCGTCGCGATATACCACTCGGTGGGAGACGTCCATTCTCTCAGCCAGCTCT
>SLRF01000022.1 GCA_007131065.1 Candidatus Saccharimonadota bacterium | reverse complement strand
GAGAGTTCGACGGTTAATTATGCCAATATGACATTCGGGCAGGGTATTGCGACCAGCATGATGCGTATGACTTCTTCGATGTCCGCTGTGATAAATGGCGGCACTTTGTACCAGCCGCATTTAGTTGACTATCAAGTGAAGCCTGACGGTACAGTAATCAATAACCAACCAGAAGTATTAGCTGAAGGAGTAGTTTCACCTGAGACATCTGCAGAGATAAGAAAAATGATGGCAGATTCGGTTCAGGCAGGAGGTGGTTATGCTGTAAACCAGCGTGTCCCTGAACATAATCTGGGCGGTAAGACCGGTACCGCTGAAATTCCGGATGAGAACGGTGGATACAAAAGCGGCTCTTACATCGGTTCGTTCATCGGGTTTGCACCGGTGGATGAGCCACGCTATATAGTTATGGTTAGAGTTGATGAACCTGACACTATATTCGGTTATGCCGGATCAGCAGCCGGAGGTCCGGTATTTGGGGATATTATGGAGTGGCTGGTCAAGTACGAAGGCGTATCTCCGTCAGATTGAATTATGGTATAATAGGACATTAGAAGGGCAGAAAAACAAACATGCAAAACATCAATTTTTTTATCATAGAATCGACACTACTTGAGATTGCGTTAGCAGCGTTTGCTGGCTTTGTAGTGTCGATGGCACTTACACCGGTATATACGCATCTCGCGTTTAAATACAAAGCCTGGAAGCGTGTACGCGATACAGCGACTACAGGAGAGAAGGCACCGGTGTTTCATAAGCTTCATGCTGAGAAACACAAGCGCAACATACCGACTATGGCCGGTATTATCATGGTGGTTGCCATTGCGCTTATTACGATAATATTTAATCTTGATAGAGCACAGACACTACTGCCACTGGTGGCATTGGTTACCGCCGGAGGTGTGGGCCTGCTTGATGATTTCATCAACATCCGTGGACAAGGTACAGGGGTGGCAGGACTTCGTACGCATATAAAATTTGGTTTGATACTAGCTATTGCCTTAGGTTCAAGTTGGTATGCATTCTCTAAGCTAGCATATACTTCACTTTCAGTTCCGTTTTTCGATCCTATATCCTTAGGCTGGCTCATAATACCGTTGTTTGCCTTTGTGATTGTAGCAACTGCCAATGCCGTGAACATTACCGATGGATTGGACGGTCTCGCCGGCGGCTTGCTGACTATCGTTTTTGGTGTTTATACGGTAATAGCTTTCGCACAAGGTAATTTCGGTATCGCTATATTCTGTGCCACTGCAGTAGGTTCGCTATTAGCTTACACCTGGTTTAATGTCCATCCCGCGCGGTTCTTTATGGGCGATATAGGTTCTTTTGCTATGGGGACCACTCTGGCGATAGTGGCACTGCTTACCGATACGGTATTGCTGCTTCCTGTTATTGCTGCTGTATTCGTTCTAGAGGCCGGATCCTCGAGTCTCCAGATACTGTCTAAAAAGATTCGCAAGAAGAAAATTTTCCTCTCTGCGCCAATACATCATCACTTCGAAGCTATCGGATGGCCTGAATCCAAGGTGACTATGCGGTTTTGGATACTAGGTGCGATGTTTGCGATGATAGGCCTCGTGATAGCTGTCCTGGGAGGACAGCTGTGAAGCCTACAAGTAGATCAAGTTCTCCCAACGAAAAGCGTCGCCGTCATCGAGCCGATGTCAGTCTAATCATGATTACTATGCTGTTGACCCTGGTGGGTCTTATCGTTATATATGCTCTTAGCCCGATACTCAGCCACAGACTTTTAGATGACGTCAGCCAAAACTATTTTATGTATGGACAGATACGCAATATCTTATTGGCTCTGGTAGCCTTTTTTATAGCGGTAAATATAAACTGGACCAAATGGAAGAGCAAGTTACTGCCCATCCTCATAATCGCTTCCATTGCAGCTTTAGTCATGACTTTTATACCGGGTCTTGCCATTACCGAGAAAGGGGCTACTCGCTGGGTCGGTATGGGGCCGTTTAGTTTTCAGCCCTCAGAACTTATCAAGCTTACTGTAGTAATAGGGGTGGCGGCATGGTTCGCATCTCTCAAAGAAAAGGAGCTCAAAGACTATAAGCGCACCTTAGCTCCAGCTATTGGGCTGTTGGGTGTCGTATCACTCTTTGTACTCGTTCATCAGCGAGATCTAGGGACTATGCTAGTGATAGCAGCTGTAGTAGTGGCGATATTTTTTGCTAGTGGCGTAAGTCTGAAACAACTAGGGGTACTGCTGGGAATCGGTGGAACGTTTGGAGCGGCTAGTATAGCCCTGTTCCCGCACCGCATGGAGAGGATACGTACATACTTCTCGCCAGGAGATAATTTAGCTGAGACAGGCTATCATTTGCACCAGGCACTAATAGCGGTCGGCTCGGGAGGGATGTTCGGACTCGGCTTAGGGCGTAGCGTCCAGGTTTATGGCTATCTCCCAGAAGCCGCAAACGACTCGATATTCGCTATCATAGGGGAGATGTTCGGATTTTTGGGCGCATCTTTTGTACTGATACTGTTTGGACTACTGATATTTAGGATGCTGATGGTCGCTGAAGGTGCACCGGATAGGTTCTCGCAACTTCTAGTTGTAGGCGTATTGGCTTGGCTCGGTACACAGGCAGTGGTAAACATGATGTCTATGTTGGGTATAATACCCCTAACGGGAATACCGTTACCGTTCGTAAGCTATGGCGGTAGTAGCTTATTGTTTATGATGATAGCACTGGGAATAGTCGTTAATATTTCAAAATATACTGTAAGGAGACCTTATGCGGATCGTTCTAGCAGGCGGAGGCAGCGGCGGACACATAACGCCTATACTGGCCGTCGCGTCGGAGCTCAAATCACCAAATAGAGATCTGCACTATATAGGTCTCGGTGAAGTCAGAGAGCGCGAGCTGATAGCTTCCACAGATATAACTGCCCATCGAATAGTGGCGGGCAAATTTCGTCGCTATCACAATCGATCATGGCTGAATAGATTAACTGACTGGCGTACGCTAGTTTTAAACATCTACGACGGGTTTCGGTTTCTAGTCGGAGTTTTGCGCAGTATATATCTACTACTGCGCATTCGTCCGGATTGTATATTTATCAAGGGCGGTTTCGTAGGATTGCCAGTAGGAGTGGCCGCTTGGATACTCAGACGGCCGTTTATGACGCATGAATCAGATAGCGTTCCCGGGCTTACTAATAAGATATTAGGCAGACTTACTCCACACCGGGTCAGCGGATTCGATATCGAAGGCTATGAGAATCTAGGCAATCCAGTAAGACCGGAGATAACTTTACCCTCGAGTTATAGCCTGGAAGACTTCGGAATCAACAGCGATAAGCCTATTATCTTGGCTTTCGGCGGCAGTTTAGGCTCAGTATCCCTTAACGATGTCGTAGTAAGTTTTGCCCGGTCTAATTCTGACTATGAAATCATCCACATCACGGGTGATGGAGCGAGCGAGACAGATGATAGCACTACAAATTACCATGCCTATAAATTTCTAAGTGATAAGATGCCTGCAGCCTTGCAGATGGCTTCGGTAGTAGTGTCTCGTGCAGGAGCAAATACACTTGCGGAACTTGCAACCTTGGGCAAGGTGTCGATAATAGTTCCGCATCCAAGCCTTAGTGGTAATCATCAGTACAAGAATGCCGCTGTTATGGCCGATAGTGGAGCAGTCGTGCTTATAGATCAAAATGAGCTTACACTAGAGAGGTTTGCCAGCGAAGTAGAGCGAGTCAGTCGTGACGAGGATCTAAGAAACAGACTTTCTGAGAATATAGCGAAATTCGCTCGCCAAGACTCAGCAGAGTTAATAGCAGATAAACTACTCTCCATTGCACGTAAGAAGAGAAGGGGAGTGCAGGAATGAATAGGACGCCACAGAGACGCCGAAACCGCTCTCGGAAGCCTACAGGCACCCATGGAGAAGGGCTTTCGAAGTTCGTAGCCTCATACCATAGAGGAGAGCAGGTGGCAGAAGGAGCCGGCTCAAAGCCCCGTTCCCGTCTTCGTTCATTAGCGTTGGCTTTGACGTTGCTGGCAGCAGGGGGAGTTTTTGTATGGTTGTCGCATGTATCTGAAGTGCGGGTGGTGGGCGCCGAAGATTCGGTTGCTTCTCAGCTTCATGATGATGCCGAGTCACGCTTTCAATTCTTCTGGCAGGTTCATGACAGTAGCCTAGAGGGTTTTAGAGCTCTGCACAGGAGCGACATCTCTTCTGTGGGGCACAGGAGAGAGTGGCTGGATCGTAGGTTGGTATTAGTAGTAGAACCGCGTCAGCTGATGATTCGTTGGCGTAGCGGTGACGAGGAGTATCTAGTCGATGATCTAGGCGTAGCTGTAGAAAAGGCAGACTCATCAGATCTGCCATTAGTAGTTGACCAGGCATCATTACCAGTGGAGGAAGGGGAGCAGATAGCTCCAGTCGCTTTGGTGGAGTTTGTCTCCAATTTACATTCGAGTGATTCTCTAGATATCGAATCCATGCGGATTGTTGAGACCACCGGCGAGCTAATGGTGGGGGTGGGCGGAGGTTACGACGTGCGTATGTCTACTGCGGAAGATCTAGACGTGCAGTTAGATAATATATCACGCATCCAAGACGTCGCCTCATCACGCGGTGATGTTATTAGCGAATACATCGACGTACGTATACCGCACAAGGGGTACTACCGCTAGGGCCCTACCCGCCCTTCTCTATTTGTTCGGTTCTTGTTCCTATAAATTAGCAAACAAAATTTAAGCATAAAAAACATACTAGAATGTATAATATGTCGATATGTCAAATAACAGGGAAGAGAGTAGTGGGAGAGAATAGAAGGGTGAGTATGTCAAATATAACGACGCATAACCCTAAACTGTGGAAAAGTGATACATATCACATAAAGCATGTATATATGCAAGGGCAAGGATCCGGTAGTAGTATATAGACTTAAGGGCCTGCGATTATATATTAAGACGCATCAACTAACATCAACAGTACATAGTGCCGAGACCGTGCGAATAGTACATAGGACGCTAAGCCCCCTATTAAGGGGAAAACACCCTGATTCTATAGGTATATTGAGTCGCGGAAGATACATATATTATAACGTCGCAAAATATACATTGTGCGACGTAGTCACAATCGCTCCATTTCGCTTCTATTCATCCACTACTCCGGCATTTATGTATCGCAGTTTTAAATCCGCACTCCTCATTCGTCTTTGCCTGTCTAAATCTTGATCACTCTGCCCCCTCGCGCATGTCTTGTGGTATTTCATGGTGCTTTCCGGCTTCTTGGAATATCTGCATTATACGCCAGGATCCTTTAATCGCCGCATTTTATCATTAATATATAGATTTAGTCTTTCCAGAACAAAAACCGAACTTTCAGGCGAAATATTTAAACTACTGTAGGCCATCTGGGGCAAGGAAGTGATTTAACTGAAATATAACAGATGTGGACCTCTGTTATATTACGTCGCTTACGCCTTTGAGGCTACTTTCTGTCTCGTAGCTTTACGGTCTCGCCATGCGTAATAGTGCCGTCCTCGACTCGAGGCTTATCCTTGGGCTTCTCCGGCTGCTTGGCATGGTCCTTCTTGGCTTGGTGGTGTTGTTGTCTGTTGGGCTGATTATGATGCTGTTGCTTCTGATGAGCTGGCTGAGATTGTTTGTTGTGGTGTTTTTGTTTTTGGTCGGGTTGCTTATTGCGCACT
>SLRF01000041.1 GCA_007131065.1 Candidatus Saccharimonadota bacterium | reverse complement strand
TAATATCAGCCACGATATGGAAAACTTGTTAGTAGAAGGAACTACTAGTAGCCAGGTCCAAGAACAGGCACAAAAAGACGGCATGATAACCATGCGACAAGATGGCTATCTCAAAGCACTTAACGGCGTAACTACTCTGGAAGAAGTTGCGCGAGTCACAGCAGAATCATAGGAGGTTTAGCAAATATGCAGTCAAATTTACGAATAGAGAATTTATTACAAGAGGTCATAGACAAGGACGCGTCCGACCTGCACTTACAAGTAGGCTTACAGCCCATGCTAAGGGTTGACGGCTCACTAGTGGCGTCACACGATGCTCCACCGCTTGACGAGGAGATGGTCGAGAATCTTATTTATTCGATCGTCGATGATGAACAGAAACAGATACTTACCAAGGATAAGGAGCTGGACTTTTCCTTTGCTTTCGGAGATCTAGGGCGTTTTCGTGTAAACGCTTTCCACGAACGAGGTAATCTAGCCGCTGCTTTGCGTTTGATTCCCAACGAGATTCGCACTCTTGAACAGCTAGGCCTACCTAAAGCTATGAGTAAATTTACTGAATTCCCCAGAGGATTAGTATTAGTTACCGGGCCTACCGGATCTGGTAAGTCTACCACCCTGGCTGCGATGATCGACAAGATTAATACCGAGAGGGCGACGCACATCATAACTATCGAAGATCCAGTAGAGTATGCTCACAAAAGCAAAAAATCAGTGCTTGTGCAGCGTGAGGTACATTACGACACCTATTCGTTCGCAGCAGCTCTCCGTTCCAGCTTGCGACAAGACCCGGATGTAGTTTTAGTAGGTGAGATGCGTGACCTTGAGACTATTGCTTCGGCCATTACTATCGCTGAGACAGGGCACTTGGTGTTTGCTACCCTGCACACCAACTCGGCTGCCCAGTCGATTGATCGTATGATCGACGTATTCCCGCCACACCAGCAGCAACAGATACGGGTGCAGCTAGCCTCTATACTTCAGGGTATATGCGCCCAGCGCCTAGTACCTGCTGTAGGAGGCGGAAGAGTAGTAGCGTCTGAGGTATTGGTGGCCAATTCTGCGGTACGTAATATTATTCGTGAAGGTAAGACACATCAGCTCGACTCAGTTATACAGACTGGTGGAGACCTGGGTATGCAATCTATGGACAAGACATTGGTAGAGTTCGTAAGAGGCGGCAAGATCACTCTTGAGGAAGCCAAAAACGTAGCAGTAGATCTGCAGGAATTTGAACGCTTAATGCGGAGTTAATAATGGCGCTTATCGCCATAGTCGGATTTTACGGTCTTATCTATGGTAGTTTTATCAATGCTTTGGTGTGGCGCACACATACTGGAGAGAAGATTGGTAGAGAGCGATCCCATTGTCCGAAATGTAACAAGACCTTAGCGGTCAAAGATCTATTTCCAGTGGTCAGCTGGCTGATGTTACGGGGCAAATGCCGATACTGTGGTGAGCCTATATCGAAACAGTATCCAATTGTAGAGATTATTACAGCGATATCTTTTATGCTAAGTGTGGCCTTCCTAGACAAGCCTGAGGCTGTGTTTGGGTGGGCTGCTCTGATTGTATGGCTTGCTATTGTGGGGCAGTTCATAGCCCTAGCCGTTTATGATTTGAAATGGAGATTGCTTCCAAACAGTATGGTAGCAACACTTCTTGTATTGGTCGTAATGTATCAGATCGTGCAAGCTTTTGCGGGAGCGGGACTAGGTGAATGGCTAATATCGCCACTCATAGGGGCTGTATCGGCTTTTGGATTCTTTTATTTACTACACATACTTGGCAAAGGCGCCTGGATGGGGGGTGGGGACGTAAAGCTGGTTTTTGTATTGGGTGCACTGCTCGGTGGCTGGCCAACATTAATCGGGCTGGTCTTGGCCTTTAATATAGCGGCGTTAGTAAGTGTTGTATTGATTGCTACAAAATTAAGAACACGCAAGGACGTTGTTCCGTTCGGTCCGTTTCTGTTATTTGGTGCGTGGCTGGCGTTCCTTTTCGCAGATGATATAGCAGAATGGTATATGCGCTTTTCCGGTCTAGCCTGAGGGCTTGTTGTGGAATCTCTCGTGTACGGCCTTGAGCTGGGGGTCGGTTACGTGTGTGTATATCTGAGTGGTGGATATATTACTGTGCCCTAGAAGGGCCTGTACGCTACGCATATCGGCGCCGTTTCGCAGTAGATTGGTAGCGAAGCTATGTCTGAGGACGTGCGGGGTTACTTTTTTGGTGATTCCGGCAAGACGAGCATATTTACCTACGCTACGCTGGATGCTTCTGGCGGTCAGTCGAGTGTAATCACCTTCGTTTAGTTCGCTTTGCGTGCCGGAGTAGTGGATGAATAGTGGTTTGTAGTTGTCGCTACGTTTATCGAGGTAGGATTGTATCGATTCGGCTGCTACCTCGCTTATGAATATAGGCCGGTCTTTGTCTCCTTTACCACGTACCATAAATTCTCTTCGTTTGAGATTGATGTGGTCGCGGTCGAGATTGACTAGTTCTGATACGCGCAATCCGCTAGAAAATAGTAATTCCAGTATGGCCCTATCGCGTAGCCCTATGAGAGTCGATGTATCTGTCTGCTCGAATAAACGCTCTAACTCTTCGGGAGACAGGAACTCGACTTTGGGTCTTTTTACTTTTGCAAGCTCTATCTTTTCTGGCGATAGCACCTCGATATCGCGCTTGTTTAGATATCGCAGAAATGAACGCAGGGCTATCAGATGGTAATTTTGGGTAGTTTTAGAAAGGTTGTTGCCACGGTCGTCCTTCATACGATTAAGATGTAAGCGGAACTTGCGTATAGTTTCACCGTTGATCTTCTTTACCGATATGTCGCCACTAAATTGAGCGAAACGTTGCAGATACCGGTCGTAGTTGGCAATAGTTTTCTGTGAACGGTTTTGCTCTATCTCTAGATGTTCTAGGAAATCGATGATAGCGTCGGAGAGTTGCATGTCTTTATTGTACGGCATGTGGCCTTGCGTGTGCTAAAATTGCATTAATATGAATAGTCACCTAAGAGACTATATAGCTAGAGCAAGAGACAAGGGCTTATCGGATAGCGATATACGTCAGCGACTACTTGATGCTGGATGGGGTGGGCGCGAAATATATCTTCACATGGAGGATGACGAGGATTTAGTGCCGCCATCTCCACGGTCGACTTCTTCGTCTAGCCCCGATCGTAAGCAAGATGAATCACTCAGTGTTGTCAGCAGTGGTTTCTCTGGTAGTGGCTTTGAATATCTTATTTATTTCTTGGCTCTCGGTATTGTGGCCCTAGCGGTAGGCTCTATGTTGCATAGCATTGTAAATGTAGTTATAGATACCGATAAATTTAGTTTCTACCGGGAAGTCATACCGTACTCAACAGCTGCATTAGCTGTGAACGGTCCAGTATACATATGGTTGATGCTACGTTTGAAAAAGCGAGAGTCGGCTAATCCTCAGATACTCAATGATCCATCACGCAGAAGGGCGGTGCAGTTTTTATTGCTAGTGACCTTTCTAATAGGCATCATTAAGCTCATTGCCTATGTGTTTAACCTTATTAACGCAGCCGGTGCTACTACTACCGATGTTAATCTGCTAGCTGAGACGCTGCATGCGATGATTACTATAGGTCTGGCCGGAGGTATATTCTGGAAATATTTCGGCGAACAATCAAGGCTGGAATGATGCGTAGGCACTATATAGTTGCCACACTACTGGCATGCTCTTTTGTAATCTTAATTTGGGCGCAGTTTTTCTTCACCCAGGATATCCGGCATGACCAGCAGACGATAGACGACTTTCTAGTTATAGAAGAAAGCATCAGACATGAGCTCAGAAACACTGATTTAAATACCGGTGATTCACCTAGAGCTCCTGGCTCTATAAATCTGGATGATGAAGTAGATATCGACAGATTACCTGGTCTTTATGAGCTAGATCTTGGTTCTGATTTATTAGAAAGAGCCGAGGAGAGAAATTACGAGCTGAGCTATACTGATGTAGCACGACAAGGTAGGGTGGATATAGAGCTTTGCGGAGAGTTTCGTAGCGAAAGCTCCTCGGGGTCTGCTATACAGGGGAGTTTTGATTACCATGAACCGGGCCTAAACTGCTTCGATAGAGCGATATATTTTTATTGAGATAGCTTGCATTAGCACGTTAGACAGAGAGATACTAAGACCTGCATGAATGAATTAATCCAAGCAATTATTCTCGGTATAGTACAGGGCATAACGGAATTTATACCGGTGTCCAGTTCTGCACATCTGATAATCGCAGAGTATTATATGGATTCAGGTTTTACGTCACTAGCATACGACGTGATATTGCACCTAGGGACTCTGCTGTCCTTGCTAGTGTATTTCAGAAATGAAATTTTACGATTTATTAAATCGCTACTGAGAGGCGGCAGAGACAGTAAACTTCTAGTGCTTCTGGTGGTAGCGACCATACCGGCGGTATTAGCCGGATATTTCTTTCAGGACGTAGTCGAGACAGCCCTGCGCTCTCTATGGGTGATAGTAGTAATGTTGGTTTTGGTAGCTATACTGATGTTCGTAGCGGATCGTCGCAGTGGCGTTCGTAAGGTTAAAGATTTAACTACTAAGGATGCATTGATAATCGGTATTGCTCAAGTCCTGGCCTTGATACCGGGCACTTCCCGGGCCGGAAGTACGATAGTGGCTGGATCATTGCTAGGTATGAATAACGCCGAGTCGGCGAGATTTAGCTTTTATATGGCGATACCTGTGCTTTCTGGGGCCAATGTTCGTGTTTTAGGAGATAGTGCCGTACGGGCAGATATGGCTAACGACTTTGTATATTTTGCCGTAGGCTTTGTGATTGCCTTTGTAATAGCCTATTTCGTGATACGATTCCTATTGAGCTATCTAAGCACCCATAAGTTGGCGGTATTCGCCTGGTACAGGATAGTACTGGCTGCAGTGCTCACTGTTATATTGGTAGTATGATTTTAAATTCTTAAAGGGGAGACACATGGAACGAACACTTATCTTAGCTAAACCTGACGCCGTGCAACGAGGCTTGGTCGGAAATATTATAAACAGGTTCGAACGTAAAGGCCTCAAGCTGATAGGAATCAAGATGCTTTCAGTCGATGATGAGATGCTGGACGAGCATTATTCACATCTTACCGACAAGCCATTTTATGACGATATCAAAAACTTCATGAAAAGTTCTCCAGTTGTAGCAATGGCCTGGGAGGGATATGAGTGCACGGCAAGTGTGCGCGTAATCGTCGGAGCCACTAATCCTAGAGAGGCCGATGCCGGTACTATTCGGGGCGACTTTGCTATAGGACAGGGCAGAAATCTAATTCATGCTTCAGATAGTGCTGAGAACGGAGAGAAAGAGGTATCGCGGTTCTTTAGTGACGAAGAACTGCTCAGTTACGATAAGAGCGAGTATATTCACGTATACGAACATAAGGAACGCTCAGGAGATGGCCGCGACAGCTAGTCAGTGGTCAGTATTCGCAGGATTACGGTTCAAATCCGCTATCTGCAATAGCCAAGCAAATCAAAACCACCCTAACGGGTGGCTTAAATCTCCATGGGTCCTTCGACTCATTTCATTCGCTCTCGTTCGAGTCTGAGCCTGAGACTCATTCCCTCAGAGTCGAAGACAGAATCATTCTCCTCGCTATGGTCAGTCTTCGCTATCGCTTCGCTATTCCACTTCAACTTGTCCTCGAAATACATTTCTGCGGGCAAGTCTCGCT
>SLRF01000009.1 GCA_007131065.1 Candidatus Saccharimonadota bacterium | reverse complement strand
CCAGCGCTAGCACACCATCGTTTATCGAGTTGAGTATCATACGAAGTCTGTTGGCTTCTGCCGAAATCACTTCCGTCTCTGCCTGGGTGCGAGAGGTAAATTCTTGTAGTTTGTTCGATATGACTTTAAGCGAATCTCCGATGAGGCGGAATGGCTGTGGCATCTTCTCGAATTTAATGGTTCTTTGGAAGTTTCCGTCCACCATGTCCTCTATCTCGTCGGATATATTCTGTATCGGACGGGAGAAATTATAATATAGCGCCCAGGAAAGAATAGTGGCGAGTAGTAATGTTCCGACTATAGATATCCATAGTGCTTGATGTGTCTGAGTCATCAGGATGATAAACAGAGTTAGTGGTAAGGTGTTGGCGAGAACTATAGTGATGAGTAGTCTAGGTCGCCACTGCATAATCAGTAACTAACCGTTCTTCCACTCGGTAGTATCGAGAACCAGGAGTCACCGCGATTGAGTGCTACTTCATTGCCGTTTGCATCTATTAGCTCCACGCGGTCATTGTAGCTGCTTTGGCGCCAGCGGATCTCGTGTACCGTTCCGTCCTTGAATAGTAATGCATCGCCGCTTCCTATGGTCTGCATGACTTCGTATTGTCCGTCTCTGGTGGTGGGCATCTTTATTACGACTACGTTCTTGCTACGTATTGCATTGCCTGTCGCTCGGTCGATGTGCGGTGAGCCGGCCATGAAGCGGCGGTAATTGTTGTTTTCGGAGTCGTATCTAAACTGTGCTTGGTAGAGTGAGCTTGAGAAGTCGATAGTGATTTGTGGTGCGTTCGGTTCCGAGCTGGGTGAATCGTCACTTCTAGGTATGGTTTTGAATTGGTTGTTATCTAGATTGAGCTGTCTTTGCAAGTCTCGTAGGCCGCTCATCGATGCGTACATGTTGTGGGGCGCTAAGCGGTCGCTACTTCTAAAGTATGGTCCGCTGTGGCGCATCTCGTTGAGGCTTTTAGCTCCGCGTCGGTCTACGAGCTGGAGCGCCTCCCCACTACCTCCTACGTGTGCTACTGCTGCGTCAAAACCCATAAACCAGTCTACGAAGTATGGGCGGAGACTTCGGATCGGTCCGACTTCCTGTGGAGTGGTGTCTTGGTAAAAGGCTAGAAATCTAGTGATGCCGCCTTCGGCTACCGCTTCGAATACTATTCCGGCGCTATCGAGTCCGGTTTGTGGCCGGGCGTTGGGAGAGTTCTCGAGCATGACTGCCGTTATGGGGCGTCTTGCTATGTGTGGTTCTACTTCTACACCGGTCAATGGTGCCGGTTCGGTAATAGGTGTTTCGTCCTGAGTGGAGGTATTGCGTTCTATTCTCTGGGATATAGTTCCGGAATCTAGTTGAGCGGCCCAGGCTCCGCCTACGAGAATGATACAAAGCAATAGTCCGCCTAGCAGAGGCTTCCAATGTGCTTTGAGCCAGGTCTTAGCGTTTATGTGCATAAGCACAAGTATAGCAAACTGCCCACCGATTAGGCGATGGTTTTTATCCTTTGTATTACAGTGTCTTTTCCAAGGGTGTTTAGCGTCTCAAATAGTCCGGGAGAAACCTTGCTGCCGGTGACTGCTTGGCGAATGACCATAAATAGTTTGCCAGGCTTTACTTCCAGTTCTATCGATAGATTGCGGAGTCTGTTTTCAAGGTCGTCTTCGGTGAAGTCGCTTCCTTCCAGTGAATTAAGGGTGCGCCCTAGCCATTCTGCTTGCTCTTCGTTTGGCTGAAAAGTATTTTCAGGGTCTGTGAAGAAGAATTCCGTCAGTTCGGGTATCTCGCTTAGGAATTTCAGACGTTCGTGAATTAACCCCAGTACTTTTTGTCGGTATCCATCATCGTAGTCTTTAGATGACTCCGGCCAGTATGGGCTGGACAAACTATACAGCTCCTGGAGTGAAAGCTTGCGAATGTGAGCACCATTAAGATAGTTGAGACGCTCGATATCGAAGCGAGCAGGGGCTTTTTGCAAGCGTTCAATAGTAAATTTATTTTTGAGTTCATCGATAGTATATATCTCCTGCTCAGTACCGTCATTCCAGCCTAGGGTGGCTAGGAAATTATTAATCGCTACAGGTAGGTAGCCTAGAGTGCGGTACTCCAGTATCGGGAGTGAGCCATCACGCTTGGAGAGCTTCTTTCCTCCGGTACTACCTAGCACCAGTGGCATAGTGGCATTAATCGGAGCTTCCCATCCCAGGGCCTCGTAGAGAGAAAGATACTTTGGTATGGAGGCGATGTATTCCTCGCCGCGCAGTACGTGCGTAATTTTCATCAGGTGATCGTCTATCACGTTAGCAAAGTTATACGTCGGGTATCCGTCGCTTTTGAGTATGATGAAGTCATCAAGAGATTCCGGTCCGGCTTTTGATTGGCCACGTACTGCGTCTTCCCATTCGTACGTCTTTAGATCGGGGACCTTAAATCGTAGTGGCAGACCCTCTTTCCACTCCGGTGGGCTGTCTGGTCGATAGTCTCGGAACAGGAAGGGTTTGCTAGCTTCTTGGGATTGCTCACGGAACTGCTGGACCTCCTCGTTAGTGTATGGGTCTGCATAAGCTAGGCCCTGCTCTAGTAACTGCATAGCGTATTGACGGTATATATCTAGTCGCTCCGATTGTTTGTAGGGCCCGTATTCGCCGCCTTTGTCTGGGCCTTCGTCCCATTCGATTCCTAGCCAAGCTAGCGATTCGTAGATGTATTCGGTGGCTCCTTCTACTTCTCTAGATTTATCTGTATCTTCGATGCGCAGTATCATGTCGCCATTTTCGTGTCGGGCATAGAGCCAGGCAAAAAGTGCGGTGCGTACGCCTCCGGGGTGTTGCAGTCCTGTCGGACTAGGGGCATAACGGATTCGAATCTTGGATTTACTCATGATAGTTAGTTTAGATGAGAAAATATATAAAGTCTAAGCACATGCAGAGGACAGCTTCTTATTACTCGAAAGTGTAAATTTGATCGAAGTTGATGGATGCAGCACCTGTCTTCTTGAGTCTGTGTAATGGAGATATGGTAAATGGCCTGTTGTCCTCTAAGACGTACCGAATGAACTCATGCAACACCACGCCCTTTAGAGATCTACCGGAAAATACTCTACCAAATGTTTCAGTTACAGCCGTATTGAGCAGTTCCCAGTCGGTGGGAGGACTACCCGGATCTCTTAGATGAAGTATTTGCTGCTGGCGCAGGTCATGTAGAGTTGAATTCCAGGGCTCTAACTCCTGATCTAGAAATTGCTTCAAGTCGCTTGCGCTAGCCATTATAATGTCGGGATCCTTTGTATCGACAGCTGCTAGGAAGCTATCCACGCATTCATTGCGCAGAGTCTCTCGATCTAGCGTGTAGTCTTCTAGATTGTGAGTAGGGTCGGTGTAGATATCTAGCTGTTCGCTCATACTCCTAAAGTGTCCGATTTAAGGTTATTATTTAAAGTTGCAAGATTGTGGGTCGGAACTAATCGGTGCAGTTTAGAGGCTGCTAGCCATTCGGATAATTTCTTCGGGGTCTAATTCGGATTCGCTCTCTATCTCATAGAGTATGCCACTGTTGATCCAGGCGGCGTGTCGATTATCGTAAGTGTAAATAGTCAGACCGTTCTCTCGGTAAGTATCGTATGAGCTGGTACTGAGTCGTATCTTGTTTTCTAGGAGGCTTTGAGAGTCCCATCTTGTCTGGCTTTGTTTCAGAGTAATTCCGCCTTGTTTGTTGCCAAAATTTATAACCAGCTGCCCAGGACTATGCGTAATCGGGCCGGAAAAACTGTATCCGTTAGGTATGTAACCGGGCATGCTTGCTTCGATGTTGGCTCTATTGGCTGCAACACGAAGCGTGATATTGGGATAATTTAGATAAGTAACGTAGCCAGTCAGCAACACCATGCTAAGAACGATTGCACTTGTGCGCATGGCTGCATTTGCAAAAATACTGCCAAATCCGAAACGTGTTTTTTTGACCTTCCTTTCCCGTGGTTGCTCTTGTTGCTCTTGGTATTGCGGCGGACTTGCAGCATCACTCAGTACGTCTTGATCGTCGGTATCGCTCTTTAGTGAGTAGGTTTGGTGTGGCTGCATGTGTGTCGGTTCGATTTGTGTGTTTGAAATTTCCTCGGTGGCACCAGAGAAGACCGATTCTAGCTGGCTGGTTTGAGGAGTTTCTTGTTGAGGTATCAGTGCTTCGTCTATAGGTGGTTGTGGCTCGGTGATATTTGGACGATTGTCCTCTACGACTTTAGGTCGAAGATGCAGTGATTGGGCGTGTGTATTTTGTGGTGGGGTATCAACGCGCGGGCTCGGCTCCTGCGGGGCGGGTGCTTTCTGTGTCAGATCCAGCAGTCTCGGATCCGGGCCCGGTTTCGCCTCGACGGTTCGCTCCGGATTAGTGTTGGCGCTAAGGTCTAGCACTTGTGGCTCGGCACCTCCAATCTTCTCAGGGCTTGGGTTGGAACGGGTCGTTGAAGAAAAGTTTTGTAATCGTTTTGCAGCATCTACACCACAGTTAGCACAGAAAACTCGCCCATGTATAGACTCGAAATCTGACTTAGTGCAAGTGGTGCATTTCATAGTTTCTTATTGACCCGCTTATGTTTTTTTAGGTTTACCTTATGATACTGTGTGGCACCCGCTTTTGTAAAACGATACATACGCCATATAAATTTCGGTATGGCAAGCTGTCTTTTGATGCGACTGGGCTGAAGCAGTAGACGCCAAAACCATTCTAGTCCGAGTCTTTGCATCAACTCCGGAGCTTTTTTGTGCGCACCACCGAAAAGCCTATAGTCGAAAGTCCCCCCTTCCCCTATGAGTACGCCCTTTTTGATTTTTGGAGCTAGTCTCTGCATAAGCATTTCCTGTCTGGGGAAACCGATGCCGACTAGGACAATATCGGGCTCTTTTTCTTGCAAATCATCCAAGAGCTTTTGTTCTAGATTAGGACTGAATCCGCCGCTTTCATCCCTTCCTGGCATGGTTCCGACTATATCTATATCGGCAATTCCGGCTTCTATGGTCTTTTTCGTGTGATCTATGTTCTTGTGGTATGGCGAGCCAACGAGGTAAACGCTTCGATCATGCGCGGCTGCAGATTCTAGAAGTGGCCAGGTAAAATTGGTACCGGCGAATTTATCAGGCACAGGATGGCGGATTCTTTCTGGTCGGAGCACGATACTGACCAGCGTAGTAAACAATCTCCTGAGTGTTCCCGGTCCTTGCTGGTAATGGGCGGCCCACTGCAAGGCGACTCCGTCGGGTAGAGACAGCCAGGCTTGATTAAGAAGTTTGCTGTAGTCTTCTCGAAAGAATTCTACATACGGCTTGACTACGAATACCGATCCTTTTTGTTGACTACGGTCGATAATTTTGGTTATGGCGTCGTCGATCGTCAACGGATCGACGTTTACTCCTAGTATGGATAGGCGTCTATGGTCGCTCATATTGGTTGAGTGCATTGGTTATAGCGTTTCTGAAGTGTTGAGAGCTAAATTTTTCTGATTGTTGGTGCAGATCCTGCGTTTTGTAGGTAATAGATTCGGAACGAAGCACTGCTTCGTTGAGCATTTGGGGGGTCTGCTCGTCAAACAATACGCCAGTAGTTCCATCGACTACGGTTTCAGTAGCGCCTCCTGAATTGTAGGCGATTACTGGACAACCGGCTGCCATGGCGTCTATTGGTGCGATTCCGAAATCTTCAACGTTAGGAAATATCAGTCCGCGAGCTTTACTCAGGAGTTTAGTACGTTCGCTTTCTGAAACAAATCCAACGAATTCAATATTGCTTTCAGCTAACTCTTCTAGTCGCTTTCTGTCTGGTCCGTCCCCAATGATTTTTAGTTTCTTGCCGGATACGTTGAAGGCTTCTATGGCGATGTCGATCTTTTTGTATGGCGTTAACATTCCCAGGGTCACGTAGTAGTCGCTTTTTTCTTCGTCGGCAAAGCTAAGGTCGGCCGGAGGGTATATAATCTGGGACTTTCGTCCGTAGAATTTATCGATGCGTTTTTGGGTGGTTTTGGAATTAGCTATGAAGCGGTCCACTCTCGATGCTCCAGCGTAGTCCCAGATTCGCAATCTATGCACCATGCGCCTAATAGCCATGCGTCGGATGGGACCAACTTTCTGTTCGTCTAGATATTTCGGCCAGTAAT
>SLRF01000065.1 GCA_007131065.1 Candidatus Saccharimonadota bacterium | reverse complement strand
TCGAAGGGTTTCCTTGTTTATAAAGTGTCTTGGCATTCTCCTGAATTAATCCCTTAAGACGCTCCAGCTCTTCTTCAGTTTCTCTAATCTGCGCCCGTGTCTGTCTAACTTCCTGCTCTGTAACGTTTATTCTCTCCTGGAGCTGATCTGCCTCGGCATTAAGTATTGCCAGTCTGTTCTCAAGCGTATCAGATCGTTGCCTTAAGTCGTTTATTCTCTGTTGAGAGCGGTCTATATCGTTGTTTACAGCGTCGATTTGTCTCTGCAGATCGCCCACACTCTGGGCCGAAAGCCCGGAACTGGAACCAACTACTAAAATCAGCACCGCCAGGGCGGCAAAGGAATTTTTAACAGTAATGATAGTTTTTGTTTTACGCATATTAAATGTGTGTCGCATTATGCTTGTGTACTCCAAAATATTACTTTAAAAATATTAAGTTGTC
Organism: Candidatus Saccharimonadota bacterium; assembly: GCA_007131065.1. Classification (GTDB taxonomy): domain Bacteria; phylum Patescibacteriota; class Saccharimonadia; order QS-5-54-17; family QS-5-54-17; genus SLRF01. Next base: position 20,457 of record SLRF01000065.1, on the reverse strand, counting down.
TATTTTAGATGCTTAATCTGGGCCTGCGCATCGAATTATTTGTGATAATTATCACAGCGCAAGCTTTTAGATATTAGCATGAGAAAAATATGCCCGCAACAGATAAAAAACCGCTTGAAAACGGCCGAAAAACTTACTTTACAGAGAGAGGAATATTAGTTATAAAGTTCGTAAAGTTTTTAAAGTTATAAAGCTTTAGTTGAGGATTTAGGATACAGGGTTTAGGAAATAGTTTTATAGCCGGAATACGTTATAGGGCCACTAAACCCTAAATCCTAACCCCTAGGTCCTGTGCGAAGCGCAGCGTAGCACTAGAGCTTGAGGTATCTCACCATCGCCATCATGGAAGATATGATGCCTATAAGCGCTCCGGCTAGCACAGTTGCAATCACGACCAGTGGCCATGCCACCGTGAAAAATTCCAAAGTATTTTCGAAGCTTACAAAATCCACCAATCGAGTAGCACCCTGCATAAGCGCTAGGTAAATAATTCCCAAGCTAATAGCAGCAGCAATTATCCCGTCAAGAATCGATTCGAATATAAATGGACCCCTGATGAATCCGTTGGTAGCTCCTACTAGACGCATAATACCTATCTCGTCTCCACGAGCGAATATAGCCATGCGAATAGTGTTGAAGATTATCAATATAGATACCGATGCGAATATTAAACTGGCGACCACGCCGAAAGATATTAGAAACTGGCGCGTATCAGCTATACGCTCAATAGTGCGTCGCCTCTCTTCGCCTAGACTAGTATCCTCGATTATGGGTATGAACCTATCGTCTTGACTCAATATTATTAGCTCATCAATCTGGTTTAGATCCTGAACCTGTATCTCTAGACTCCGTGGCAGTGGATTGTCGTCTTCGCTAACCGCTTCTAGTATGTCGGGGTTGTCTATATTGTCACGACGGTATCGCTCCAATGCGTCGGCCTTAGATATATACTGAACAGCCGTCACATTCTCGAGTCCGATTAATTCCGACTGCAATTCGTCGATCGCCTCACGTGAAGCATCGTCTTCGAAGAATATCGCTACGTCTATCGATTCTGTGACCTGATCAAGCGTATCCCCCAGTGCCATATTAAAAATTACTGCGCTCAACATAATCGTAAGAGTAATCACCATCACGGCTGTAGCGGCCACACTCAACCAAGCGTTTCGAAAGAAATTGCGAGTACCAGCGACCATTATCCGCCATAACATCAACAATCTTCTGATTAGGGATTTGGTCATGACGATACCACCTTAGACATCGTAGCTTCCCCGCTCTTCGTCTTTGACGACTCGTCCATTACGAAGCGTCACCACTCTTCGTTGCAATGCATTTACGATATCTCGGTTATGAGTAGTTAGAATCACGGTCGTGCCATAGCGATTAATCTTCAGTAGTAGCTCGATGATATCCCATGAGTGCTTAGGGTCTAGGTTTCCGGTCGGCTCATCTGCAATCAAAATCTTCGGCTGACGCACTACAGCACGAGCTATAGCCACTCTCTGCCTCTCTCCTCCTGATAGTTCTTGTGGGAAATTCTTTTCCTTGCCGGCAAGACCGACTAGTTGCAACACTTTAGGCACCGTATGCTGGATGACACTAGGTCTAGTACCGGTTATCTCCAGTGCGAAAGCTACATTTTCATAGATGTTGCGATTTGGTAGCAACTTGAAATCCTGAAATACCACCCCTATCTTACGTCGCAACTGGGGTACGTCCCGCTTCTTGAGATTGTCGTAATCTATGCCACCGATAATTATCTTGCCTGAGGTCGGCTCTTCTTCTCGTATCATTAGACGTATCAAAGTCGATTTGCCGGCGCCACTATGCCCCACCACTGTTACGAACTCCTTAGGATGAATATGTAGATTCACCCGAGCCAGCGCCGTACTCGGACCATACGATTTAGAAAGTCTATCTAGTAAAATCACGCTATTAATTCTAACATAAGCGCGCATTTTCGAATATGACCCGAGATTGCATCACTAGTGCAAAACAGCAAGTTATAGATTTAAGAGCCATCCTCACCTATTTGATCTACTAAATAGGCGTCTATGAAATCGTCTATGTCACCTTGGAGGACCTTCTCTGTATCCGTGGTCTCGTAATTGGTACGGGTATCTTTTACTAGTGTGTAGGGGTGTAGAACGTAGTTGCGAATCTGTTGACCCCACTGCTCGGTATGCACTGGCCCTTTTAGTTTCTCTATAGCTTCTTCGTGTTGCTCTTGTTGCAGGTGTGCCAATCGCGCCCGCAGCACCTTCATAGCCGTCTCTTTATTCTGGAGCTGTGAACGTTCGTTCTGAATAGCCACGACGATACCTGTGGGTTCGTGGGTAATGCGTACCGCAGAGTCAGTAGTATTAACTGACTGACCGCCCTTACCTCCAGAACGATAAACATCGACACGCAGGTCACTTTCATCGACTACAACATCCTCGGGCTCCGGTATATCCGGAGTTACTTCTACCAACGCAAAGCTGGTCTGACGGAGATTGTCGGAATTGAACGGGCTTAAACGCACTAAACGATGCACGCCATGCTCGCTCTGCATCCGCCCATATGCGTACGGTCCTTCGATTTTAATAATTGCATTCTTGATACCTGCCTCTTCACCGGCGGTTTCGGTAATAATTTCAGCATCAAGATCGGTATTTTCCGCATATCTTAAATACATTCGTTGCAACATCTGCGCCCAGTCTTGCGCGTCAGTTCCACCGGTCCCAGCATGTATATGCAAAATAGCGTCGTTCTGATCGTATTTTCCCGAAAGTTTCACCTCGAACTCTTTCTTCTCGAAGCGCTCTTTGAGCTGATTAAACTGTACTTCGATATCGGCAAGTAGTGAATGGTCCTCCATCTCTGCTAGTTCAAGAACTGACACTATCTCGGACTCTAGGTTCCGCCAAGACTCTACTTGGCGCTGCAAGTGCGAGTGCTCCTTGGCTAGCTTCGCCGCTTCTTTAGGATCATCCCAGAAGCTAGAATCCGCCATGGCAACTTCAAGCTCTTTTACCCTGGAGTCCTTGCCCTCAATATCGAGCTGCTTGATAGCTGTTTGCGTACGCTCCAGTAATAGTTTTAGTTCACTGATTAGTTCATGCATGTTATTAGGGTATAGGATTTAGGATTTAGGGTATAGTCAGGTTTTAGGTTTTAGTTGTTAGTGATTAGCTAAACTGCAGGGTTTAGGATTACTATACCCTAAACCCTGTGTCCTATATCCTGCACGTGCTAGCCGAGCAGGCTACTGAGTAGTTTGCGACGGCTAGTTAGCCAACCTCGCAGACCTACGCCGAGTGCTCCGGAACCGAATATACCCGCTAGCGCTCCGCCGAATCCAGCCTCTGGTAGTACTTCAGGAACTTCTTCTACTACTTCCTTCTCCACTACAACTTCCTTCTCGACCGGAACTTCCTTTACTACTTCTTTTTCTACGACTTTTTCTACTACTACTTCTTTCTCTACTGGGACTTCCTTGACCACTTCTTTCTCAACAACTACTTCCTTCTCGATTACGGGTACGGGCTCAGCAATTACTGGGTTGCCACAGTTCTTAATGACGGCAAATTCGTACTCTCCACGATCGTCGAATTTTACCAATACCGGTAGTTGTGTAGTACTTGAACTAAAGCGTATGTCAGTACGGTGGTAATATGCTCCAGTATCACCTAGAGGCTTGGAATCACGGAAATTAAGCCTTCCAGAGCTCTGAGCGTCGGTAGCTACTGTAGTGCCATCCACGCGGACTCGACCGTCTCGATGCACTGTACCTTCCTTCATTCCTGTAAAATCATTTACGCTATTTACGCCTATGGCTTCTGAGAAGATGGCTTGTATATTGCTGGCTGAATTGCGTCCATCTCCATTTTGATAGGCATTACGTAGCTCAGACTGGCTACTTACACCACCGTGAATAATATCGTTATCGCTAGCGGCAATGGTTGTACCGATCTGCATGACACCGAAAGTACTCATCACAAGTAGTGCCACGAATAATAGGCTATTCTTCCGCTTCAAACTCTTAAACAACATTGCATCCTCCCTTACTCAACTCTTACTTATATACTCTACTATAATAACCTCTTTATGTCAATAGAAACATAACCGCTTTATAAAAGTAATCTCTAACTATCATAATAAAACTAGCCGGCCTATTTAGGCCGGCTAGAAACTAGATGGTTTTTGATGTTTTGGTTTTGACTGACTTAGGCTTCGAGCAGGCTAGCAAGTAGTTTGCGTCGTGAGCTTAGCCAGTTGCGGATGCCTATACTTAGTTCGGCGCTTCCGAACAGTCCGCCAAGGATTCCACCGATACCTGCCTCTGGCAGCACCTCAGGCATATCTTCCTCTTCTTCTGGCTTTTCAGGCTTTTCCGGCTCTTCAGGTTCTTCCGGCTTTTCCGGCTCTTCACAAATGATTTTCACATCCGTATGAGCTGTGTTGTAGAACTCGTTCATGCCTTCTGGACGCACGACACCTACGTTCTTGAGAGTGTAGGTTCCACACTGCTCGAACACATTCACTGGGTCTACCTGTGCACGGAATATCACGTATCCGGCTGCACCGGGTGCATAGTCGCCTACCCGAATTCCACCCTGCCATACGTTATCGCTTTCTGCGTCTATGCCATCAGGATTGTTGCCGTTGATGATGATCGTACTGCCGGGAACATATGCTATGTAGTCAGGCAAGTTGTCCCCTACGCTTACGCTCTCAAGAGTGGTGTTACCTTTGTTCTCGAAGCGAATCATGTACTCTAATACATCTTCAGGTCGCGCTTCGTTCTTCAACTGCCAGTCTTCTTCGCCAGTAGTTACGTTGCGAACGTATTTGTTTACTTTGACTGCTTCGCCCTTAACTCGGAGAAGAATAGTCAACGTAGACTGGAACTCAAAACTAGGCTTGAAGTTCTCGTCGATTACGATGCCACCGTCTACTATCGCGTCGCCTGCTTCACCTAAGTTTACGCTGGTGTAGCAGTCATCTGCCGGTCCGGCTGGATCGTTGCCAGTTAGACACTCATCGCGTCCTTCTTCAGCGCCTTGGTTGTATCGGTGTTGTACACCGCCACTGTGTTCATCTACGCCTTCACCGTAACCGATGTATTCTAGCCACGCGTCGTCGAGACTTAGGTTTACGTTTGCGCTCGAAGTTACAGCATCGGCATTGTCTGCGTTCACTGTGGAGGTAATCGTCTGATTAGCTCCTGGCTGAGTAGGTACATCTATAGCTACTCGTAGATTTTCGGCTGAAGGTCCTTCAGCGTCCTCCATGTTATGGAACCAGACCTGTACCTGGATCACGTCGTCAACCATAGCGTCCACACTAGCTTGATAGCCGGTGTTGTCATTTAGGTTCATGACTTTAGTGTCTGCTTCTAGGCGTACTTCGTTATCCTGTGCTAAGACACCGCTTCCTATGGCAGGTGCCGCTATAGCGGATAGAAGTAACACGAAAATAGCTAGACTTGTCACTGCTTGTTTCGGTATATACGAAACATAATTAATAAAATTCTTCATGCGTCTCTCCTCTTCTTAAAACTCTTCCTTGTATATTATTATAGTACAATATTAATATTTGTCAATACTTATGCTTATCTCCAATCTGTCAATGATCATCTACTGCGCGATCCAAGCCACATATATACATTTAAGGTGTTGCAGGTGCAGGATTGCGATTCGGAGGAATTCGAAAGATAGGATAAACCTATCGATCTACTCATCAACGAAACACAGCCAATCCTGCGACCTTGGTGTTCGAACACCACCCACTCATCTTGCGACGAGCAGGTTTTTACCAACCACTTGATGTCATCTCTGCAACCCCACCTAGGATACGGGGTCCTCGAGGGAGACAAGCATCAAGATGGCTAGTACTCCCTAGAGGTGCACCTCTAGGCTTTGCTGTTGATCAGGGGACGTTCGGCAGATCGAGATCGTCGAGCGGATCGCCCTCGTTCTCGCTGTCGTCGTCCTCGGCAGGAGTATCCTCAGGATCGGAGGTCCCATCATCTGGGTTCTCCGTCGGGTCACTCCCGTCATAGTCGGGGTTGTCATTGCCGGAGTCAGGAACGGTATCGTTATCCTGCTCATCAGGCTCGGTTACGTCGCCGCCAGGGGCTTCACCACCATCCTTAGAGTCAGGAACCTCGACCCCATCTTGAGTCGGATCGTGCGGATCGCACTCTCCGGCATCGATGCAGTCTCGGGCTTCGTCCTGGTTCTCCCTGGTCTCTTCCGCGTCGCCGCGTTCGTAGCCAGGTGTCGGCTCCACCTCATCATCTCGAGGGTCTTGCTGCTCTGGTCCCTCATCAGGATCGGCGCAGAATTCCCCTTCGAAGACGGGATTACCGTCTGAATCGAAGCACTTGGGCTCCTCCTCTTCCGGTGGTTCCTCCTTGGGTGGTTCCTCCTTCGGAGGTTCTTCCTTAGGTGGTTCCTCCTTGGGAGGTTCTTCCTTAGGTGGTTCCTCCTTGGGAGGTTCCTCCTTGGGTGGTTCCTCCTTGGGAGGTTCCTTCTGAGGCACGATTCTTTCGGCCCGCGGGTTGGCACAATCGACTCGGATGTTGCCCGATTCGACGACCTCACCGTTAGCGGAAGTGTAGACCCACAAGAGGTCTCCACTTTCGACTGCTCGGGGTGTCGTGTAGAACACGGCCGCACCGTCGCTTGCTCGGAAATACGAGTTGGCCTCGTACTGAGCAGGAACGGTGATCTGGGAGAGAACGAATCCCTCGCCACGTAGTGCGCGTCGGTAGTCTTCGCTCGAAAGCGAATCCCTCAGCGCCGCCCGAGCCGAAGATGCCTGAGGACTGTCGGAGTTAAGAAACTCCACCAGCTCCTCACGAGTACTGATCGGCATGTCACTGAATGAGGTGTCCCCTCGTTCGGTGACGGACTCGATGAAATCACCACAGCGGTAATCGCCAGACTCAAAGCCTTGCGACTCGAACCACGTGGCAATTTCCTCGGGACACTCAGCCGACTCCGGATCGGAGCCAGTCGAAGCGCTTGCCTGTGTAGCCGGCGGAGAGGAATCGGTCTCCTCTGCTCGCTCAGCCAGCTCGGCTTCAAGCTCGTCGTTCTCCTGGCGGAGCGCGTCGAGTTCAGCCTCGCGCCGATCGTTCTCCTCGCTGAGAGCATCAACTTGCCCCTCGAGTCGATCCAGTTGATCCTGGACCTCATCGGGAACAGAGACGTCTTCGGCATCGGCATCGGCCAGGTCTCCCTGGTCGACGTCGCCACTCAGCACAGTCTCGAGCTGCTGCTCGAGACTGTTGATCTGAGCCCTCTGGCTGAACATGAAACCGGCGTTCATAACAATCAGTCCCAATACAAGGACTGTCGCCAGAACAGGCTTCCATTCAACCTTCTGGGCTGTTGCAGCGATACGGTCGCGGCCGTTGTCCAGTCGTTGACGACTGGCGCTACGAACGCGCTGAGCTGTCTGGACTCGTGCAGCCTTCTTGGCTGCGAGTGCTTGGTCTGGGGTCAATTCTCGAACCTTGCGGAACAAGACGGCCACAGCCATTACCAGTACTACTACGAGTAGCACTAACACGGTTGTCATAGCATCCAATGCATTCACCTCCCTTAGAGTGTGATGTAATAACTCGCACGCTTTGTACGAGACTGGATGTACTCCCCGTTACGCAGGAAGCAATCTGTTGCTTTAAATAAAGAAACAAATTGCTTCCTGCGATAAATAACATTGATTGCACTTAGACAATCAGTAGTTGTTATGGTTGTTCGAACACAAGCTGCTTTTACAAAATCGCAAAAGCAGACTGCGCGCGCTCCAATATAGAGAACGTATAGTCTGCTTTTGCATATGAAAAACAGCTCTTAATTGTGTATATATGTAGCTTGTCAATGCGCACTACGTCAATATGTGTCCACCACCTACCAACTAGATACCATAAACATTACCACTTTTTTTATAAAATGTCAATTTTTAAGTGATATATATCACTTAGCATAGCCGTTTACAAAATCAAGATGGAAGTTTGATATTGAAATCTTCGCCGGGATAGACGAGATTTAGATCCCTACTGGGGTATTTCTGCTCGAGTTGGTTGAGTATGTTGCCGACCATTCGCTGTTTCTCGTCATTGGGAATGTTTGGCATTTCTTGCTCAACTACCGCCTCTAATTGGTTCCATACGTTACTACCTTCTGGAATAGTAATATCTACTTCTACTCCAGCTAACTCGCCATAGAGATACTGACTGCGTTCCGATACTTCCGGTTCGATATCTGCATCAGCTTCACCGTTGGCTTGTAGCTCGCGTTGTCGTTCTTGTAGTTCTTCGAATCGTTCTTGCTCCTGTTGTTGCTGCTCATCCAGAGCCTCGCTACGATCGACTTCCTCATCCAGGCGTCGCTCTAGATCATCGATTTGACTTTGAGCATCGGCATCTGGACTAGGGTCGACTTCCGCTTCCGGTGTTATACCTGGACCTCCGTCACCGCGCAGTATGCCGTTAAAGTCGGTTGCTCGCTCGACGGCCCAGCCGATACCGGCACCGGCAAGAGCACCTACAGCTGCAGCACCGAGTGATATACGTTTACGCTTAGTCTCTTCCTCGGCACGCTCGGCAGCATCTTGGTACTCACCGCTAGAGCGCCTATGTAGATCGTCGCTACGGGTTTCCGCTGCATTTGCTAAATCGCTATCTTCGATCTTGCGTGGACCTTTGCCGGTCTTGCGGTATGAGCGAAGAACATCATAAGTACCCTCGTAATCCTTTTCATTCGACTGTAGAAGCGTAGCTTCTTCTTCACGGGCTCGCTGACGTTGATCGTCCGTTAGCTCGGAACGCTGTCGCCTGGCCTCACGAGTGAAGTAGCCTCGCCCAAAACGCGAGCCCACAAGCGTACCAGCCGCGGCACCGCCGCCAATTGGACCCAGTAACGCCGCACCAGTCGCTGCCGCACCGACTGCAAAGAGTACTTGCTTGGGTCGCGACTGATTGCCATACCACTCAGTAAGTTTTCTAAATGTCGAACTCTGCTCGGATAGGTAGCCTTGCGCTTCCTCACCCATCAATGCCCCATCTTCATGAGCGCTAATCAATGCAGCCAAGGCTCGCTTTTGAGCTACCGTTTTAGCGCCAGAATTCTCTAACACTTCTTCTAGAAATTCTCTTCGGCTCTTAAGGTATTCCTCACGCGAAGCTTCAAGCTCTTCTTGTCTTTTCTTGCCTCGATATACAAGACTGCCGCTTCGTAGTCGCACAGAAGCTTCGGCAGTTTTCGCCCTAGCATCTATAAGTTGCTTAGTCTTTTCGCTGACATCTACTTCTACTTCTTCGTAACTCTTTCCGTCGTCGCTATATTCTCTATATGTATCAAACAAATGTACGTTTTCAGCTATATGCTCGCGTGCCCACTTTTCATGCGTGCTTAGTTTAGGTTTCGGTGCTGTATCGCCCGTAGTCTTACTCCCTTTCTTCCTAGGATCACTCGCTGCGCGCTTCTTTGAGCTTGCTTTGCCCCGTTTGCGATTATCGTTTTTGCCATTTGACACACTGGGAGACTTTTCCGGGTCATCTCCGCTAGCAACTGTCCCTGCATTCTGCTTTTCACCAGAATCGGTGTTTTCATTTAGCTGCTTAGACCAGGACGATTCAGCATCTAGGCCTTCTTTATCAGAGACGGTCACCTCTCCATCTACTGCTAGCTCATCTAGTTCGTAGACGGTGGCTTGGTCGGATCCGATGGAGATGCGTTCGCTCATAAGTTGTGTATGCCTATATTAACTTCTTAATACGATAGCAATATTTTGCCAGTTTGTCAATATACTGTTATGTTTATTGTTCGAATTTTTAGCACTGATTTTTGTTAATTATTTTGAACAACGAACTTCTGCTTATGATGCTTTTGTAAACAGTGTTGCGAGCTTATTCTGGTACTTAGATGCTTGCTTCTCGTCTATATTACCTACAAAGCTCACTCCCCAACAATCGTTTTTAAGTAGCTTTGTAAAGGCTTTTTGTGACTCCTCTAGAGTAATCTCGTCTAGCAGCTCATCATAATACTCGAATGGTTCGTACCCGGTAGTAAAATAGCTGTCGTAGTAACCAATAAGATTGCTCAGCTTCTGATACTGAGTGGCTCTCTGGCCCCGCAGTGTGGTCTTGGTCGATTCGAACTGCTCCTTGTCGACTTGACCTGATAGCACCTTACCAACTTCTTCTCTAACTAGATCGAAATAGTCGTCAGCGTGCTCTGGGGATACTGCACCGCCGAAGGTAAATCCTGTCTCGTAAGTATCGAAAGATGCGCCCATCGACAGTCCGTAAACTAACCCACGCTCCCTGGCAGTGCCGTAAAGAGTGGAACTGAAGCCATTACTAAGCAAGCTGGTCATTATTCTTGCAGCCACCACTTCCCGATATGAGAAACGCTTCGGATAAGCACTAAAGATGCCATAATAGATTTGCGGTATATCACGAATCTCGACTATTGGATCCTCGAGATGGCGCGTCTTGATATGCGGCAAGTCCAACCTCTTATAACCTTTTGGTAGATTGGCAGTATCGAGTACTGAGGTGAGGATATCGAAGTCGATATCTCCAGCTACTATGAAACGCATATTACCGGCAGTATGCGTCTTCTGGTAATGGTCTTTGAGGTTATCGGAAGTGATGGAGTCGAGCTGCTGAATGCGCGTCTGTAGTGTTGGCACGCCGGAAGCAGCAGCAAAGAGATTATACTGCGCAGAACGTCCAGGATTCGAGAGATTACTGTTAAGCTCTTCCTCTACGTTCCCCTTTTCGGTCGAAAGTTCGTCGTCGGGAAATATCGGCTCTGTAATCTGTATGGCAAGTAGCTTTGCTATACGTTCGGCCTCGAAGTGGGCGCATTCGTAGTCATACTCCAGGCTGGTCGAGTTGGTATAGGCGTTATTGAAAGCACCATTACGCTCAATTTCGCGTGAAAACTGTCGTGGCGCCGGATACGTCTCATTGGTAAACATCATGTGCTCCACTACATGCGGCAATTCATATTTATCCCAGGAATTAAGGTCAAAACCGGCTCGAAACTCGGCCAATATACGCACCACTTCTACTCCTGGTACATGTATTAGTAGTCCCTTGGCGCCGTTGTTTAGTTCTATCTCTTTGAGAGTGTGTTTCATGGTAATTTCCCTATTTGAGTCCTGACGAGCATAGTAATCTATTCGATACTGCCATGACAAGCGGAGCTAGAAATAAAAAAGTATTAACCTTTGTGTTTTGGTGAGTTTATCAGACCACACTTTTTATACTTCAGACCAGAGCCACACGGACAAGGGTCGTTGCGCCCTATTTTGTCGGTATTACGAACCGTTCCTGAGGAATTAGTATTGCTACCACTACCACTGGCGCTGGCATGCTCCGCGGCCTTAGTAAGTGCAGTTTCCTGTTCGGACTCCTCTATCTGTTTGCGCGGCACGACACGGAATATGGTCGTAGCCACCTCACGAGCGATATTGGCATGAAGATTATCAAATAATATGTGTGCTTCCTTTTTATATTCCACCAATGGATCACGCTGCCCAACGCTACGGAGGTGAATACCTTGACGTAAATGGTGCATGACCTCGAGATGGTCCATCCACAGACGGTCAAGCGCCTGAAGGTACACATACCTCTCCAGGTGTTGCATAGTCTCTTCTCCGAACTGTTTGATTCGCTCATCGTAGTTCTTTTCCGCAGCCTCCACTAGGGCGTAGGGGAGGTCTGCGTCGTCTACATCCTTAAAGTCTTTCTCTTTGACCTGCAGAAAGGTACTGATGTGCTTGAACAAGCTAGTCCTGTCTACTTTATCCAGTTCAGCATCGGTGTGAGTAGCCACCTGATGGTGTATCTCCCTCTCAACCATCTCCAGTATCTCTTCCTTAAGGGGCTTCTCGTCGATAATGGATTTTCGCTTGGAGTAGATAGCCTCACGGTGGCGATTCATGACATCGTCGTACTGAAGAACGTTTTTACGCTGGTCGTAATTGTGTGATTCGACTCTCTTCTGGGCGCCCTCTAGGCTACGCGATATCATCTTGTTCTCAATTGGCACTGACTCATCAACTCCTAGTGACCCCATCATATTCGATATGCGCTCGCCGCCGAAGATACGCATCAAATCGTCTTCCAGGCTGACGAAGAACTGCGTACTACCTGGTCTTCCCTGACGAGCTGTACGGCCTCTAAGCTGGTTGTCTATGCGCCTAGACTCATGTCGTTCGCTACCGAGTACATGTAGTCCTCCGGCCTCCTCTACTCCCTCGCCGAGCACAATGTCGGTACCACGACCGGCTATGTTAGTAGCCAGGGTAACGGCTCCCGGCTGACCGGCATCCTCGATAATGTCCGCCTCTTTTTCATTGTTTTTCGCATTTAATACTTGGTACTTTATGCCGGCTCGGTCCAAATAATCACAAATCAGTTCATTCTTCTCGATAGACACTGTACCTATAAGAACCGGCTGCATATTGTCCTGTCTTTGGCGGACTTCCTCTACAATTGCATTGAATTTAGCCTCTTCAGTCTTGTATATCCTATCTGGTAAGTCCTCACGGATAGCAGGTTTATTGGTAGGTATGGAGACCACGTTGAGATTATAAATATTCTGGAACTCCTCTTCCTCGGTCTTGGCAGTACCGGTCATCCCGGCAAGCTTGTTATAAAGACGAAAATAGTTTTGAAAGCTGATGGTTGCCAGCGTAACCGATTCTTGGAGTACATTTACGCCCTCTTTGGCTTCTATAGCTTGGTGCAACCCCTCGCTATACCTGCGTCCTTCCATGAGACGGCCGGTAAATTCATCGACTATTATCACCTCACCGTCCCGAACTACGTAGTCTTTGTCTTTTTTGAACATGATTTCGGCTTTCAGGGCCTGTTCAAGGTGAAATATCGACTGCACATGATCCGAATCGTATAGATTATCTACTCCTAGTATATTCTCTACCTTGGTCACACCATCATCGGTAAGGCTTACAGCCTTCTGCTTCTCATCCACTGTAAAATGCTCGTCACGCTTGAGTTGCTTGGCAATAGTAGAAAACTGCTGATAGGTATCCGTGCTCTTGTCGGCCGGAGCGGAAATAATTAAAGGTGTTCGTGCCTCGTCTATCAATATCGAGTCCACCTCGTCGACTATGGCATAGTTGAGCTCACGCTGAACCATAGCGTCCTTGTTAGGAGCCATATTGTCACGTAGGTAATCAAATCCGAATTCATTATTAGTGCCATAAACGATGTCGCATTTATAAACCTCTTTTTTGGGCTCCTGGCGGAAATGTTGCAACCTCGGATCGCTATGCTCTTCATTAATTACATCGCTATCGTAAACGAATCCTCGATTGCCGCCAGTTATAACTCCCACGCTTAGCCCTAAGTAAGTGTAGACTTGAGCCATCCAGCCGGCGTCTCTCTGGGCAAGATAGTCGTTCACGGTCACTACGTGTACGCCTTTCTCAGACAGTGCATTGAGATAGACCGGAAGCGTAGCTACCAAGGTTTTACCTTCACCGGTGCGCATCTCCGCTATATCGCCCTGATGTAAGACCATTCCACCGATTAGCTGTACGTCATAATGACGCTCCCCAAGTACACGTCTAGACACCTCTCGCACTAGTGCAAAAGCTTCAGGCAGAATAGTGTCGAGTGTGTCGTCCTTCTTCAGACGCTTCCTAAACTCCTCGGTTTTGGCTTTGAGCTTGCTGTCACTGAGTTTTTTAAAGCTAGTCTCTAGCTCGTTGATCTCATCTACTAGCGGTCGCAGTTTTTTCAACTGTTTATCGCTTGGATCCCCTAATATTTTGGTAAGTATCTCTCGCATACAAATCCCATTATATGCCCTGGGGGCTTATTCTTAAACCGTAATCTTAGAGGTTGAACGGCACAAGCGGTCTTATCTATTCGGACTGATCGAACCTAAACGACTTTAGGCGACGTAGTTTCCTCTGACTCTTGCGTCTGTCCTGGGACCTCTCCTTGTGTTTGAGGATCTGTGTCTTAAGCTTCTCTTCCACTATATCGATAGCAGCATACATACTGATGGTCGACTCTTTAGCCGTGACTTCGCCATGCGGAAAAGATACCGTCGCCTCCGCACTGTAGCGATTCTTCGCCTTGCCTTGTTCTTCAATTAATACAATATGCCCTTGTGCTCCACTCCGAGCGTTCCTAGGTAGATACTTATCGAGCCTGCCGATTCGTTTCTGAGCGTAGCTCTTCACCTGGTCAGTAATCTCAAAATGTACTCCTGTTATCTCTAGCTGGATCATGTAATCTCCTCCTTATTTAAATATGGCCGCAAAACTTCCGGAATTACGATACTGCCTTCCTGGGTCTGATAATTTTCCATTATCGCAATCAGCGCTCTACCTATTGCCAGTGCAGTAGCATCATTCATAGAGACAAATCTAGCTCCTTCCTGAGTCTTGTAGCGCGTCTTCAATCTCCTAGCCTGGTAATCGCCCATGTAGTCGGCTGTGTGAGTCTCCCGATAAGCAGACTGGCCGGGCATCCAAGCTTCGATATCTACCTGACGGAAATCAGGCGCACCCATGTCGCCGCTGCAAATAGCTACCACTTGGTACGGCAGTTCCAGCTGTTGCATTATATGCTCCTGCAAAGCAATCATGAGTAAATGTTCGTCCAGTCCAGTCTCTTCCGTAGAGAAGGTCTCCATCTCCAACTTGTCGAACTGATGTTGGCGTAGAATCCCCCGGGTGTCTTTGCCGTAGCTACCGGCCTCCCTACGGAATGCGGCTGAATAACCAATATATCGCAATGGTAGCTCATCTTGTGGCACTATCTCGTCCATATACATAGCACCAAGCGAGTGCTCTGCGCTACCCACTAATGCATACTCTTCGTCGACCGTTAGGAACCTATCTTCCTTCGGTTCCAATCTCGCCATGCGATGCATAGTCTCAGGACGCACTAAGACTGGCGGTATCACTGGGATGAAAGGTTTGGTCGATATGTCTAAGTCGTTGTCTTCGACCAGCTTCTTAATCACAGCTTCATCGGTAACTATAGAGAATACCAGCTGCACCAGGGCATACTGTAGTAGTGCTAGATCGCCTTTAAGGAAGTTAAATCTAGCACCAGATATCTTAGCTGCCCGCTCAACATCTATTAAGTCCAGCTCTTTCCCTAATTCGACATGATCCTTCGGGGTAAAGTCAAACTCCGTGGGGTCTCCCCATTGGCGCAATACCTGGTTGTCTTCTTCGTCCTCCCCTATAGGGGTATCTTCGGAAAATACATTTGGGACCGATTCGAGAAGTTCCTGATAATCCGAATCCAACTTCGTAAAGTCAGTTTCCAGCTGGGACAGCTCCTGCTTAATTTTTTTACCCTCATCAATCGAGCTTTGGTCCGGTTTCGGCGTCTTAAGTGATTGGCTGATTTCGTTCCGGCGCTTACGCAAACTCTCTATTTGGGCCAGCAAATCTCGACGCTGCTCATCCAAACTAAGAAGCATATCTATATCGACAGTTTTGTTTTTTGCCTTGGAAGCTTCCTTGACTCGATCGGGATTATCTCTGATAAATGCGATGTCTAGCATATATTTAGTATACCTTAGCTAAGCTTCTAATTTAAGCCTGGATACTAGCCAGTCTTTGTCAATAGTGGTTAGAAACCAGCCAGCTTTCGGGCCGGAATCCTGGCCCAGCAGTACCAGATATATAGCGCGGAAGCTCTCGGCCGGAGAAAGGCCGTGGACGTCTTTGAGTTCGTATATAGTGGCATGGACCAGCTCAGCGTCAAGCTCCTCGCGCGCATCTAGCTTATCTGCCAGCGCGCTCAGGAATGCTAGTTGGTCGTCACTAAGATTTAATTCTGGAAGATTGTCTTGGAGGCTGAATTTTACCGATTCAGGCGCGTAAGTCTCCAGCCAATTCTCTATAAATATCGATTCACGCTCCAGCACCTCTCTGTCGACTTGATAACCTGTACGTTCTAAT
Organism: Candidatus Saccharimonadota bacterium; assembly: GCA_007131065.1. Lineage (GTDB taxonomy): Bacteria > Patescibacteriota > Saccharimonadia > QS-5-54-17 > QS-5-54-17 > SLRF01. Next base: position 4,491 of record SLRF01000065.1, on the reverse strand, counting down.
ATCTCTTTGGTCAGATCGATATCGGCCAAAGCAGCCTGGTATACATTCACCAGATGAGAAAACGGAACGTCGGTAATCTCACTACCTAGATCGGCAAACTCGTATGCATCAGAAAAATCATGGCCTTCACCTTGACTAGCAACAGCTTTTACCTGCTTGTATTCATCTATTAGGTTTACCAATTTTCCTCCCGGATCGAAATGAAGCGCCTTTTCCGGGCGTGATCGTACTATAAAATAACGCAGTATATCCGGTGGCATTATCCTTAACGCCTGAAGAGGGGTGATAATATTCCCCTTTGATGAGCTCATCTTCTTGGTATCGTCGCCTAGATGCACCATGCCGTAGCGTGCACCGGGCAGGGGAGGTTTTATATTGAATACCTCTTTTGCGAAAGCAATACCCGTATCGTACGACCCGCCAGCTGCCCCGTGCTCTTGTGCACTAAACGGCTCTACATCTACTCCCAGAAGCGCCCACCGAGCTGGCCAATCAAGACGCCAATTCAGCTTTACTCTACCTAAAGTATAGTCCACACCCTCGATAGTCTTCTGCTCTTTATCCCAGGTAGCAGGATCAGCATCTTTGAGCTGATTATCGCTATCTATAAACTGTATGGGCGCCCAAGATTTCGGTACGTTGCGACCGTAACGGGCAAATATGTCTCTAATTTTATCGAGATCATCCAACACCAACTCTATCTGCTGCGCCATATCGCCACTGCAATATAGGTCGCTGTAGCTTTTGACTACACGGTCTGGAGCTATTCCCATGGCATCGAAGTGCTCTATAAACTGTCTGAAATAATAATCGGCATAGGTTCCTTCTCCCTCGGGCGCTGGAACCAAGCAAATCGGCCATCCCACGAACTGTTCATACTCCTCTGGCAGGAAGTCGTATCGTTTTCTCAGCGGGTCCATATCGTCAACGACATGTATATGCTCTACCTCGCGTCCGGCGCGACTTAGGCCCCAAGCGATTGCTTCAGCGGTCAGAATCTCCCGGTAGTGGCCGATGTGGTAGTTAGCCGAAGGAGATATGCCGCTAGAAACGACGATTTTTCCCTCGGGATTGTCATTAACTATCTTTTCGACAGTTAAATTAAGCCAGTAGTTGTTAGTATCGGTCATTAGAGAGGATTATGCCAAAAGAGCCGGGTAATTACCATTACCTCGGCACAAGCAATTAAGCTATTTTGGTAACTTTACAGGTTCGAGTTCCGCTTGGAATCGCTATCTCTACCTCGTCGCCTACTTTGGCTCCAAGTAACGCCTTGCCTATGGGTGACTCTTCTGAAATCTTGCCGGCACCTGGATCAGACTCTAATGAACCTACCACCATGTAACTTACCTCCTGGCCGTCACAGCTAAGCTCTACTTGATTGCCGAGTTCGACTGCTTTGCTGCCTTTTGGTGCAGATATGATAGTGGCATTAATAATTATAGTCTCGATCTCGTTTATGCGCCCTTCTACGAATTCTTGCTCTTCTAGCGCGCTGGTATAGTCGGCATTCTCGCTAAGATCGCCTTCGGCTTTTGCCGCTTTAAGCTTATCGGCTATATCACGACGACGGCATTTAAGCTCTTCTAACTCAGCCTTCAGCTCGCTCAAACCGGATTCGGTCAAATGGTACTCTCTACTCATGGTTGCTAAACTCCTTAAAAACTTCTGTATTTACGCTTATGTCTTGCTTTGCCAGTTGATGCATTCTAGCAACAACCACTCGTCATGACAAGTAGGCAAATCCTATCGCTGCAAGCAAGTAAACCAGACTAGCGATTCCGAAAATACCACTCGAATGTCTCAGCAATTGCAGGAGCCGAGTAAAGTACATTAGACCGAGCTTCCTCGATTAATACTACCGATACAATCTCCGGATCGTCACTAGGTGCATAAGCGGCAAACCAAGAATGCGGCTCCCTCCTTTCGGGATCGGTCTCGGCAGTACCGCTTTTACCCGATACGTCCACACCCACATCCTCGAATACGCTCGGTGGCATAGTGCCATTAAAGGAAATCACGTCGTCTAAACCTTCTAGTACTATACGCCGGTGGTCGGACGGCAAACCGATATCTTCGCCCGCGGGCACGTCAGCGCCCATGAGTAAATGTGGCGTTATCAAAGATCCACCATTTACTATGGCTGCATACGCCCTGTTCAACTGAAGGGGCGATGCCAGCAGGTTGCCTTGACCGATAGCCTGTAGATATGTATCGCCTATATACCAGCCTTCTCCAGTAGTCTCTCTCTTCCACTCTGGATCCGGTATCCTCCCGCTAGCTTCATTCGGTATATCTATCCCGGTTCTCTCGCCGAGACCGAATAATCGATAATAAGAATTTAGGGTTTCAATACCCATACCTTCAAACCCCCGATATCCCCCAGCTACTGTATAGAAATATATATTGGAGCTCATGGCTAGAGCGCTACGGGCGTTCATCGGCCCCAGTCCAGACGTGTTCCAGCTACGAAATGTATACCCGCCCTCGAGAGTTATCGAACCACCGTCGTATATAGTAGTATTTTCATCTACGACGTTCGCAGCCAGCGCGCCGAAAAGATTAAACGGCTTGATTGTCGACCCGGTAGGATATGCTCCTTCAATTACCCTATTATGCATAGGTTGCTGTGGATCACTTATCAGCGACTCGTACTCGGCGCTGCTTATATCACTTGAAAATATATTATTATCATAGGCCGGTAAGCTCACAGAAGCTAGAATCTCTCCACTGCGTGGATCCATGACTACCCCCGCGCCCTTCTCTACTCCGGCAGTCTCGATTTTGTCTTCTATGGCCTCGGTTAATTGCTTCTGCAGTCCGTAATCTATCGTTAGATGTATATCTTCGCCCGGAGTAGTCGGAATCTCCCTAAGCGTACGCAAAGGCCTGCCCAGTGAATCCACTTCTGTCTCCTTGACGCCGTTCTCTCCTCTTAGTATATGGTCATACTCAACCTCTATACCCGACTTACCTATAAAGTCCAACGGATAAAGTTCCGGTTCGTCTTCTAATTCCGACTCACTAACTCTGCCGACGTAGCCCAGGATATGCGAAAGTGCAGCATCGGATTTATACGACCGTACCGGAATAGCGTCCAGACTGAAGCCACTCAACCCTGGCAAATTATATTCTAGCCTGAGGGCAGTATCTCGGTCTATGTTTTCCTTTACTAGTAACGGCCGGGGATGATCTAGACCCTCGCCCTCGGCAACCTCTGCTATATCCACTGGATCGATGCCTTCTAAAATGGAGGCTATTTCGGCATAAACCATCTGTCTTTCACTCTCAGAATCCGGCAAGAGATACGGCGTAGCCGACAGCTGGAAACTTGCAGTGTTATCTGCCAATACTTCGCCATTGCGATCTAAAATCCTGCCGCGTGGAGCAAAATCAACGCTCTCTCTAACTCGATTACCATCAGCTATACCTCTCATCCTCTCGCCTTCGACTACCTGTAATTGGAATAGTTGCAAAAACAGCAGTAGCAGTAGCAGTGATGATGTCACAGCGATAATCCACAGCGGCATTCGGTTGATAGTGTTATCGATTGCAACACTATTATCCATACTGCCGGGAAGTAGACTGTCCGACCACGAATCATTACCACGACTTCTATATTTATGATCCTCAGCCGAATCTAGAGGCGTGACTCGCAGTAATTTTTTCTTTCTCCTCATACTTCTAATTGTACTAACTTATCTATAAACCAGGCAAAAATCAGTGTGGTGACAACGACACCTATGCTCGAAACAAAACTCTGGAAAAGACCGACATGTATACTGGGAAATCTCACCACTACCATAATGAGAGTGGAATGAAATAATACCGCCAGGCTTAATATCAACGTGGTCGACACGAAGCTACCGGCAGTAAACTGCTTGCTGCGCAACCAGTAAATAAGTGAGGCCGTCAGCATACCCGCTAACACATACAGACCAAATGCATGTAGCGACACTGCCCCCATCAACATGCCCGTCCATGCCCCTAGAATTAAAACAAACCGCAGAGAGAAACGTGCCGAGGCCGCATACAGAGCTATGGTGACCAGAGACGGTGCCAGCGCAGCACTGAGTAGCCCTGAAAAGAAATAACCCTGCAAAAGCACTGCTGCGGTCGTGATTAGCATGAATAAAAGTCTTGATTTCATGGCCTAAGAATAGTCACTGTCTGCAAATTACGAGCTAGGAGTTCAGGCACGACCTGCGCCCTATCGAACACCCCGCCCTGGGTTTGAGAGATATCATGCACGCTACCAACCAAAAGTCCGGGAGGATACACGCCGTCTCTACCACTTGTAACTACCAGGCTCCCTGGACCGATGCCACGATTCCGAGGCAAACTTTCGACCAGAAGCTCTCTGCCCACTTGACCGCTTAATACTCCGGAAACTCCCTCTACCTCTACTAACGCTCGAAAATCTATATCACTTTTAAGTATTACTTTGGCGTAAGAACCCTCTACATCATCAATCACTCCTAATAGAACACC
>SLRF01000032.1 GCA_007131065.1 Candidatus Saccharimonadota bacterium | reverse complement strand
TTGACTGCAATAACTTCTTCGTCAGCTGCGAGCGGGTGTTCAATCCAGGTCTGCGTGATAAACCGGTAGCGGTGCTGTCAAGCAACGACGGCTGTGTAATAGCTCGGTCGAACGAGGTTAAAGAGCTGGGAGTGCCGATGGGTGCGCCATTGTTTAAGTACAGGGATTTATTGAATAGCAATGGAGTGGTGGTTAGATCTTCGAACTTTGCACTTTATACCGATATGTCTAGGCGGGTGATGGCGACTATACATGCACAGATGCCGGATATGGAGGTGTACTCTGTAGACGAAGCCTTCGTGGACGTAACCGGCATAAGCAACCCGGCAGAGTGGGGCGTGGAGCTGAGAGATATAGTGATGCGGGATACCGGCATTCCTGTCAGTATTGGCATCGCCTCTACACGCACGCTAGCCAAGGCTAGTGCCACTATCGCTAAAAAGCAAAATGGAGTGATGAGCTTCGCAGGAATGAGCGGGATGGAGATAGATGAGCATCTCTCTCGATTATCCTCAAGCGACGTGTGGGGTATAGGCCGTAGAATGGCGCGTCAGTTCGCGCAGTATCGTTTGCTGAATGCGGCGGATATAAGGAACATGTCGGATAGATTGATGCGTAAATTCAACGTATCGACCAGGCGCACAATACTGGAGCTCCGCGGTATTCCAGTCGATACAGAACAGAGTAGTGAGAGCAAAAGCATGGTGAGTACGCGTTCGTTCGGTAGCCCTGTAAGCGATAAGGCATACCTAAGGGAAGCTTTGTGTATGCACGCTATGAAATTAACCACCAAACTTCGCAGGGAGTCTTTGGGCACGCGGATGATAACTGCCTTTATAAGTACCGGACACCAGGGTGAGTTTCTGCATGCGAGCAAGGGCTTCCCTGTGGCTACCAGCAACACCCAGGAGGTCACCCGAGCGGTTGTCGAGTTGTTGGATCAGATATATCATCCTGGGCTTATGTACAAAAAAGCCGGAGTGATGGCGTATAAATTAACCCCGGTCCGCGCTCAGCAATTGGCTTTCGGCAGTGATACATCTGAGATGGAGTCTTCGGAAAAGGTCGATACGGTTATCGATGAAGTCAACGAGAAGTGGGGTCCGCATGCTCTCAAGCTGGCAGCGGAAGGATTCAATCATTCATGGCAGCCGAAGCATGTACTGCGTTCGCCGCGCTATACCACGGAGTGGAGCGAGCTGAAGACAGTAAATTGATAATAACCAGTAGTTCGGCAACCAACCATGAAAACACCCCACCTAACGGTGGGGCATTTTCATGGTGACCCCGGCGGGATTGACGCTTCGCTATTCCACTTCGAGCTATGCTCCCCGTGCCTTGCAAGGCACGGGTGCGCTTAGCTCTCGTTTAGACCCCGCCCTTACAGGTCGGGTTCAAATCCGTTTGTAATTACAAATAAATACATTCGATCAGGGGCCCTTCGATTCATTTCATTCACTCAGGGTCATTCGACACAATAATAAAAATCGCTCATGGCAATGGTTTACCATGAGCGAGCAAAGCGAGTCGAATGGTGACCCCGGCGGGATTAACTCACGATGGTAGACTAAGCCTTCGGCTCATTCCACCATCTAATTATTTAGTGTACAAATCAATAGATTTGACACTAATCTGAACCCTGCGGGTTCGGGTCGCGCTGCAACCAACCATGAAAACACCCCACCTAACGGTGGGGCATTTTCATGGTGACCCCGGCGGGATTCGAACCCGCGTTACCAGGATGAAAACCTGGCGTCCTAGGCCGGGCTAGACGACGGGGCCAAACAGGTTTATTTCCAGCAAAAGCATTCTAGCATGTAAGAATGTCAGCTCCAAGGGGTTACACTGGGGTGTTTTGCTTGCTACACTGGACTAGAAATGGCAATAAAATTCAAACGAACCAAAATAATAGCTAGTCTAGGTCCGGCATCGAGCGAGCAGGAAACGGTGAACAAGCTCATACGTGCAGGTGTAAACGGCGCGAGACTGAACTTCTCCCACGGGACACATGAGAGCCACAAGGCTTCGATAGAAAAAGCTCGGGCAGCAGCCAAGGAAGCCGGCAAGCCGGTCGCTGTGATAGCTGATCTGCAAGGTCCGAAGATTCGTGTCGGTGAGCTACCTAAAGAAGGTATATTGCTAGAGGATGGACAGAAGATATCTTTCGCACACGATGCCGATTATGGAGACAGCGGCATCATACCGATGCAACATGATTTAAGTGACAAAGTTCAATCCGGCGAATCCATGTACCTTTTCGACGGCAATATAGAGGTAACTGTAAAAGACATCGACGGTGGAGTTATCAATACGGAAGTGGTAAACGGCGGGAAGCTAACTTCACGTAAAGGCATCAACTTACCCGATACCGACCTGGGTGGAGATATTCTAACCACTAAGGACTATTCGGACATCGGCTTCGCTATAGAGAACGGCGCAGATTATATAGCCATGTCATTTGTACAAAGAGCTGAGGATATTGAAAACTTGCGCGAATATCTTCGCAAACATGAAAGCGATATAAAGCTGATAGCTAAGATAGAGACTAAGGCTGCGGCTGAGAATATCGAGTCGATCGTAAAGGCTAGTGACGGAGTGATGGTGGCCAGGGGTGATTTAGCTATCGAAGTCGGTCCGGAAGTGGTGCCGGTATTGCAGCGGAAGATAATCGGTCTGGCCAGTGAATACGGCAAGATATCTATAGTGGCGACACAGATGCTGGCTAGTATGGTAGATTCCCCTCAGCCTACTCGTGCGGAGGTGTCAGATATCGCTACGGCTATCATGGCTGGAGCCGACAGTGTGATGCTAAGCGATGAGACGGCGGCAGGCAATTATCCAGTTAAGACAGTCAAGCTCATGAAGCGAGTGATTCTATATACCGAGAGCAACGCTCCGATAGAACCGATGTATATGAACGAAGACGACAATTCCCAAGGCAGTTCTATAGCCTCGGCTGCTATCACATTGGCGCATCAGATTCAGGCCAAGGCTATAGTAGCCGAGACGGCCAGCGGACGGACTGCACGCAATATAGCCGCACATCGACCGCAGATGCCGATAATTATGGCGACCAACAATCTACGAGTAGCCCAACAGTTAGCGATAGTCTATGGCGGTAAACCGTATTATCTAAAGAGCCCCAAGAAAGCCGGGGACAAAGCCATCAACAAACTTCGAGAAGACCAAAAGCTTGACGCAGGCGACGTAGTGGTCCTGACATACGGCGAGGATCCTGGAGTGGCCGGAGGCACCGATACTATCAAGGTCAGAGAGGTTTAGTCGAAGATGAAAACTATCAAGGACATCGATATTGCTGGTAAAAACGTACTTTTGCGGGCAGATTACAACGTACCGCTCGATGAAAGCGGTGCAATCACAGATGATTATCGTATCAAGCAGGCGATCCCGACGCTCAAATATCTACTGGAGCAAGACTGCCGAGTAGTGATAATAAGCCATCTTGGCAGACCGGAGGGAGAACGCAATCCTAAGTATTCCATGCGCCCGGTAGCAGAAAGATTAGAAGAGCTTGTCGATAGAGAGGTTGCACTCGCAGATGATGTAGATACAGTCGACAGCCAAGAAAATCAGATAACTTTGCTTGAGAATCTACGCTTTTGGCCGGAAGAGACGGGAAACGACAGTGATTTTGCCAAGAAGCTGGCTGGATTGGGCGAAGTCTTCGTGCAAGATGGATTCGGAGTGGTACATAGGGCGCATGCCTCTACCGATGCAGTTACTAGGCACATGGATCAAAACGTGGCGGGTTTGTTGCTAGCTCGTGAAATAGAAGTGATTACGAATGCTATGGAGAATCCCGAGCGACCGCTGGTAGCTATTTTCGGTGGTGCTAAGATATCCGACAAGATAGGAGTTATCGAGCGCTTTATCGATAAAGCGGACAAGATACTTATAGGCGGGGCTATGGCCAATACCTTCTTTGCATATAGTGGTAATAACGTGGGAAAAAGTTTGTATGAATCCAAGCAGTCGGAAGTAATTGATAAGCTACTTCATAAGGTCCTCGAAAAGGAAGATACCGACTGTAAAGCCTGCAAAGATTTATCAAGTCACGGAGATTTGCTCGCAGCCCAGCACACAATAGAACTACCCAGTGATGTTGCAGTGGCAAATAGTGTAGATGACACACAGAGACGCGTAATAGTAGAGACGGACAAAGTTGCAGATGACGAGTATATTTTGGATATAGGTACAGATACTATCAAGAATTATCAGAATATCCTGTCTCAGGCAGGCACTGTTATATGGAACGGCCCGCTCGGTTATACCGAGCTGGATGAGTTCGCTAATGGCTCTAATCATATAGCGGCAACTCTCAAAGAACACAAAGATAGCATTGAGACGATTATCGGTGGTGGCGATACGGCCGGATTTATAGTTCACTGGGATCCGGATAAAGGCGATAGCTTTACCCATATTTCTACTGGCGGTGGCGCAGCGCTTGATTTGATGGCCGGCGAGAAGCTTCCAGGTGTAGAAGCATTAAGTAGCTGATATTACTACTGCCGGAATTTGCCCGTAGAGACCTCCTGCAGTACACTAAAAGGTAAGCATGAGCAATAAGTTAATAGCCGGTAATTGGAAGATGAATCTGAGTGTTGCGGATTCCCGCAAGCTCGCTAAGCGCGTCGAAGACGCGACCACTAAGCATGCAGATAAAGTGGAAGTGGTTGTGGCACCGTCTACGATAGCTCTTACTGAAGTTTCTAAAGAACTAAAGAGTGGCAAGACGAAGGTCGGAGTTCAGAACATATATTTTGTAGATGAAGGTGCGTACACTGGTGAGGTATCTGCTGTACAGGCTCAAGAGTTTGTAGACTATGCCATAGTAGGTCATTCGGAAAGACGACAACTATTTAATGAGAGCAATGAAGATGTTGCTCGTAAAGTGGCTGCGTGCTTGAGGAGTGATATCACTCCTATTTTGTGTGTAGGCGAGACCGGCTATGAACGTGACCATGGAGAAACCACCCAGGTTATTAATGATCAATTAGCTACTTGTCTGACGATGCTGGTCGCATCAGACATGGAGCACATAGTCATAGCGTATGAGCCTATCTGGGCTATCGGTACCGGGAAAAATGCTGATTCGAAAGCGGTAGCTTCTGCTGCTGACACTATACAAAAAACCGTTAAAGAGATGTTCGGCGAAAAAGCATCAGATGGAGTAAGAATACTTTACGGCGGTAGCGTGAAGGCAGATACCGCCAAGAGTTATTTAAGTCTTGATAATATCGACGGACTGTTAGTAGGCGGGGCGAGTCTTAGCGACCATGAATTTGTCGCCATAGTGGAGCACGCGGCTGATGGCGAATAAACCTGCTGAAAAGATCGAAATATCGCTGGGTAAAAAGGACGAAAAGTCTGAACCGGCACCGCTTAGAACCAACCATGAAAACAGAATAGAGCCGCTGAAAGTAAAAAGTAAAAAGGCAGAGACTCCGAATGATCCGCCTGAAGAAAAAGTCGAAGAGACGGCAGTACTAGATGATGATATAAGTAACCGACTCCAGGAGCGCCCTGCCTCTAGCGGACTCGACGGCGGCTTCTCTTCAGATATGGACGAACAGACCCAAGATCAAGACGAAACAGTAGTATCAGCACCTGAAGATACTGCCGACGAAGTGTCTATTGCACCTGAGACAGAAGGAGACGAGAAGGACGCTAACACTGATGATGATCACGCAGAAAGTGACAGCGAAGATAGTAGTGAAGATACTGTTTATAATGAGGAACATTTCTATACTAGTAAGCTAGACCCGGCTCGCACGGAAGAGGGTAAGAAAGATAGCCATAAGAAGAAAGCCAAATCCAAAGGCGCTTCTCGCATGTCGATGCAGTATTTATTGGTACTTGCTACTTTTGTAGTCGTATCATTGATCGGACTTGCGATACTGTATCAGCTTGAGGAAGCCAAAGAGGGCGCCGGCTTAATATTTGACTGGCTGAATATCAAACTGTAGAGTAAATAAAAAGTAAACGAAAGCATTATAAATGGAAGACAAAAACAACCAAAATACCAACCCTCAAGATACACCGGCGCAGAGTAAGCCTCCTGTAGCCGGAGACACTTTTAGTCCTCAGTCTGGTTCGTCTCCTGCTCCTTCGGGTCAATCAACTACTCCTGATTCGCAACCTCAACAGACTGCCCCTGCTCAGACTCCACCTTCCGCGACCACACCACCTCCGCAACAAACCGTACCTGAAGTGCAATCATCGGGCGGAGGAGAGAAAAAGGGCGGTAGTGGCAAGAAGGTTGCCATGATTTCTGGAGCGGTACTGCTCGTGTTGCTACTGGCAGGCGGGGCGTTCGCGGCTTACGCACAGCTCATAATGCCGGAGCGGGTACTGACTCAGTACGCACAGCGTTTAGCAGACTTTGAATCCGGGCATTTCGAAGCGACATTTAGTGGTGAGGTAGATGATGAGTTCTCACCTATGGAATTTTCCGTGTCTTCGGTTGGCTCCTTCTCTGCTAGCGACGAGGAAGATGTCCGCTTCGATACGTCAAATGACTTTTCCGTAAGTTCATCCGGAGCCGGACTGTCTATGACTTTTGATTTTAACGTCGATGCGAGATTTGTTGACGATACGGGATATCTACGAAGCAGTGATGTAGAGTTTATGACTCTGTTCCTGCCCGGAATAGAGGCGAATACTTGGTATTCGTTCCCTATCGATGAAGACGAGGCTGAAGACGGAGATCTTACATGTACTACATCAGACATGGATGCAATATCTGATTACCTAGCGGACGATGCGTCTGACCGCGTGGTAATCCAGGATGCGCAACGCCATACCTGGTTGCCGATGGACCGCAACGGTGAGAATGTACAGCACTACAGTGGAACAATAGAGGGAGAGGTATTGGTCAATCTACTCAACGATATGGCAGAGGTAACAAGTGATGACTGCCTGGAAGAATTAGATGCCGAGGAAAGAGATGACGTTGAAAGCCTTTCGTTTGGATACGATCTATATACAGGAAGTGATTACGATGAACTGGTTGTAGAGGTTACCGATAGAGAAGACGATGAGCTTGATATGAGTATCACGCTGATAACCAGGAACTACAACGAGCCGGTAGATATCCAAGCACCGGATGACGCGGTAGACTTCGAGGAGATGATGGAGAATCAGACTGGAATGTTCGGATTTGAGCAGGATCTAGACTACTACGATGGAGGTGAATTCGAAAGTGATTGGGATTTCGATTTCTCAGAAGAGGACTATGACTGGGACTTTGAGTCCGACCCTGATTTTAGGTAGACCGTTCCAGCACTCTAGTTGACGATAATAAAACACCCTTGCAATAGATGATCTGCAAGGGTGTTTTTTTGTAGAGCTAAATATAAAAGGTATATCTTTGAGCCTAGAGTCGACTTCAGTATGTATACTCTGCCGAACAGGCGTAGATGAAGGTTATCACTTAGATAAGGCAACCTGCATTTTATAGTATGAATGATTCGTTTCGGTCAATACATTTTCATAAAGTTTACCCTGGCATGGACAAAGAGTTCACGATAAACTGATGCGTAGTGAATTACGAGGAAAACCTAAACACCAAACAGATTGAGGCAGTTAAGCATACCGAAGGTCCGTTGCTTATATTGGCCGGCGCCGGTAGCGGTAAGACCAAGATGCTGACGCATCGGATAGCCTACATACTGGACGAAAAACTAGCTTCCGAGGGTCAGATACTGGCAGTTACTTTTACCAACAAGGCGGCCGGAGAGATGCGCGAAAGAGTAGCCGAATTACTGGGTCATGAATCGGGCGATAGAAGATTCATGCCTTTTTTGGGGACTTTCCACAGCATCTGTGTACGCATTCTGCGTGAAGAGGCAGACAATCTCGGCTTGAGCCGACAGTTCGTAATCTTCGATAGTGGTGACAGTTTACAGGCAGTCAAGCAGGCTATGCGTTCAAGGCAGATAGATGAGAAGAGGTTTAATCCCAATGCTGTAAAGAACTTGATATCTTCTGCCAAGAATGAACTAGTCGATAGTGAGACATATAAGGGTCTGACTTCGGGTCAACTACAAGAGGTTGCAGCTGAGGTGTATCCGGTCTACCAGAAGATGCTCAGAGATGCTCAAGCACTGGATTTTGACGACCTACTATTCAGAGTGGTGAGGGCTTTCGAGAGGGAGCCGGAAATACTGAAGCGATGGCAGGAACGGTTCCGCTATATCTTAATTGATGAGTATCAGGATACGAACTACGCTCAGTATAAATTCGCTAAAATGCTTGCCGATAAGCACAAAAACATTTGCGTAGTAGGAGACGACTGGCAAAGTGTTTATTCCTGGAGAGGAGCTAATTTTCGTAACATACTCGATTTTGAGCGCGATTATCCCGAGGCCAAGGTGGTAAAGCTGGAACAGAACTATCGATCTACTAAGTCTATCCTGGATGCCGCTCAGGCGGTAATCATGAAGAACGAGACTCGTTCTGAAAAAGAGCTTTGGACTGAAGGTGATGAGGGTGTGGCTGTGCAGGTCGAGCAAGCACCAAACGAGTTAGCTGAGGCGGAGATAGTTATGAAATACGCCAAATCTACCGACCGACCACTAAGTGATATAGCCGTACTGTATAGAACGAATGCACAAAGCCGGACGCTAGAGGAAGTGTGCATCCGTTATAGCATTCCCTACCAGATAGTTGGCGGAGTGCGCTTTTTTGAGCGCAAAGAAATCAAAGACATACTGGCCTATGTCCGATTGATATATCAGCCTAATGACAGAGTGAGCTTCGAGCGCATAGTCAACGTACCAACCCGTGGCATAGGTGACAGGAGCTTGCAGCGGTTTCTCTCATGGCGAGAAGATAAAGGCTATAGTCTCGAGGAAGCATTAAACAAAGTCGAGGAGTGCGAGGATATACCTACTCGAGCTCAGAATGCTTTTTTGAAATTTGCACGTATATTGCAGACAGCTCGTGAAGAGGCGTTCGCTCCGGCAGAACTTATCAATTACATCATCAAGAGAACCGGCTATCTTGATCATATAGATGACGGAAGCATACAGGCGGCGGAGCGGTCGGAAAACGTCCAGGAGCTTGTCAGTGTAGCTAAGGAATTCACTGACCTAAGCGGCTTTTTAGAAGATGTAGCTTTAATATCCGACGCCGACACTATGGGAGATGATAGTGCGATTACGCTGATGACTTTGCATGCTGCCAAGGGTCTGGAGTATCCGGTAGTTTTCATAGTAGGTCTAGAGGAGGGAATCTTCCCGCATTCGCGAAGCATTTTCGATCAAGAGCAGATGGAGGAAGAGCGTCGGCTGATGTATGTCGGTATGACCAGAGCCATGGAGGAGCTGTATCTACTGCATGCCAATAGCCGCATGCTTTATGGGCAGACCGACAGTAATCCGCCGTCAAGGTTTCTTGAGGAAATAGATGCTACACGTACGCAATATGCGAACGAAGTACCTACTCTTAGCAATATCGATACCGATGACAGAGTGCGACATCCGGTCTTCGGTAATGGCATCGTAGTGGCAGTCGAGGGTGAAGAGGCGATAATAGCTTTTGAAAAAATAGGGAACAAAAAGCTCAGTCTGACCTACGCACCACTCGAGAGAATCGAATGATGGATCTATATCACTGGGCATTACGCTTTCTCGTTGTATCTTACGGCTTCCTGCTACGTCCGAGATCAGACCGGGTCCGATGTTTGATATTGCGTGAAGGAAAGGTCCTGCTGGTCCGCAATATGGGAGGAAGAGAAGAGTGGTCACTACCGGGAGGAGGTATCAAGAAAAATGAATCGCCAATCGATGCGGCACGCAGGGAGGTAGTCGAGGAGTTGAAACTAGAGCTTACTGATGTTGAGAGTCTCGGTATAGAAGAGATAGAGAGGGACTTTATGAAAGTGCGGGCGCATCTAGTCTCAGCACTTGCTAGAAGGGTAAATTTCGATCCATATAAATGGGAAATTCGTGAAGCCGGGTGGTTTGATGTGAATAATCTACCAAAACCGCGCTCCCCTCTCTTGAAACAGGCTTTAAAATTACATAAAAATCTACTTGATAAAGCGTGATCACCTCTGTAAAATTGAGCTTGACATTATGTCCGTACTTGCTAGAATCAGTTTTGGTTTGTTTTTCGGCTGTGGGGTCGATAAACGACTTAAATAAGGGATTTACTCCCAGAGGTGGAATATTTTAAGGCGACACATTCATCATTTGGTGAACATTTTTCGCTTCAGTCGATTTCAGACAAAGTTTGCTGCGTTCGCAGTCGGCTCGGTAGCTATTTTGCTAACCGGACAGTCAGCGGACATAACAGCTAGCAACACGGCAGTTGTAAACGTCTCTATAGACGGGGACAAGCAGTCGGTCACGACCGATGCCGAGACAGTCGAAGAAGTACTGGAGCGTGCGGAGATAGAGCTTAGTGAATACGACCTGGTAGAGCCAGGACTAGACGCAGAAATAACGAATCAAGTTTTCAATATTAACGTGTACAGGGCGCTACCGGTACTACTCATAGATGGCGAGGACGAATATAGCATTAAGAGTGCCTACGGTAGTGCGCGATTGATTGCGGAGAATTCAGGAGAAGTAGAGCTACACGACGAGGATCGCGTGGAAGGCCGACTAGTAGAGAATTTCATAAGAGTGGGTCATGTCGGCTACAAGGTGGAGATAGAGCGAGCTGTTCCTGTGCAGCTACAAATGGGAGACAAAGAAACGACTGTGCGCACTCACGCTGCTACGGTTGGAGAAATGTTCGAAGAGCTGGACATATCGATCGGCAATAATGACATAGTAGAACCTGCACTAGACACGGCTGTAGTCGAGGGGATGTCGGTAACATTGGTCCAAGTAGGTTTTGAGACTGTCACCGAGGAAGAGGAGATAGCTCCTGATACGGAAGTAATTCGGGACAATAACCGTCCGCTCGGATATGAGGAAGTCGAGAATTCGGGTTCTGCAGGATTGGCACTGGTAACCTATGAGATAGAGTACCGTGACGGAGTAGAGGTAGACCGCAAAGAGGTCCGCCGTGTAGTAGAACAAAGCCCAGAACCCAGAGTGGTAGTAGTAGGTAACCGTAGCAACTATACGGTTAGCGATAACCGTCTATTCGGACGAGAGATGGCGGCAGAACGAGGATGGTCAGGTAGTGAGTGGACTTGTCTGGACAACTTGTGGAGCAGAGAATCTGGTTGGCGTCATACCGTATCTAATTATCAAGGATCCGGTGCATATGGCATACCGCAGGCATTACCAGGTGATAAGATGGCATCGCACGGCAGTGACTGGCGTACTAACCCGCGCACACAGATAGCATGGGGACTGGACTACATAAGCAACCGGTATAGAACTCCGTGTGGCGCATACAGCTTCTTCCAGTCGAACAACTGGTACTAAGCCCTTAACTACTTTGCATACTTCCGTGCTTTTAGCATGGTAGACTAAATACTATGAAATACAGACGTTACGATAGAGACTATTTGTTGGTATTTAAAAAAGGCGAACAATTTATAGATTCGCTGACGGAGTTCGCTAAAGAAGAGGGTATGGTGGCTGCTTCTTTCCATGGACTGGGCGGAGCGTTGACGGTAGAGATCGGCTATTACCACTTGGACAGGAAAGAGTACGAATTTACCAAATTGAACGAGGTGTTGGAGATAGTCAGTTTACATGGGAATATAGCGCTTAAGGACGGAGAACCGCTCATCCATGCACATGGCGTATTTTCGGATCCGGAACTTTCGACCTACGCCGGACACATCAAGGAAATGGTAGTGGGTGGAACTTGCGAATTGCGATTGCAATCATATGACGATGAGTGGATACGTAAGTACGATGAAGATACAGGATTGCACCTGATAGATCTAGATGAGTCAGCCTAAGAAATCACTAGGTCAGCATTGGCTGTTCGATGAAGGCGCGCTAAGCGCCATGGTAGAGGCAGGTGAAGTTACGTCTGCGGACACAGTGTTGGAGGTCGGTCCGGGGCTGGGGGGTCTGACCATGCACTTAGCAAGCGAGGCGTCCAGGGTAGTAGCGGTCGAGGCCGATAGTGAGTTGGCTAGCGAGCTAAAGAGCCGAGTGCCTTTGGACAATCTAGAGGTTGTAGAGGCGGATATATTGCAATACGACACTACCGTCTTATCAGAAGGGTACAAAGTAGTAGCTAACATTCCTTACTATCTGACTTCGAAGATATTGCAGTACTTTCTAGAATCAAATAATCGGCCGTCGATGATGGCCCTGCTGGTACAGAAAGAGGTAGCCGAAAGAGTGGTAGCCGAACCGGGACAGATGTCGGTATTGGCTTTTTCGGTTCAGTATTATGCCCAAGCTCGCATGCTTGGAGTCGTAGCTAAGGAGCTTTTTGACCCTGAACCCAAGGTTGATTCTGCAATATTACAGATTAAATTGAGAGATAAACCTATTTTTAATGCCGATACGGCTAAGCTATTTCGACTAGTAAAAGCCGGTTTCGGTGAGCGTAGAAAGAAGCTTATCAATTCACTTTCGGGTGGCCTTAGAGAAGAAAAGGTCACGATCTCTAAATTGGTAGAGCGCTCCGGTATAGACATCAGAGCCCGCGCTCAGGAGTTAAGCATGGAGGAGTGGGGCCACTTGTATTCAACAGCGCTCGATATGGAGTTATTATAGATATATGGCGGAGATAAGAAACGCTACACCTGGTGATATAGACGATATAGTGTTAATCCAGGCAAAAACCTGGATGGATAGCTATGCGTCGGAGGAACACGGGATTACTAAGGACGACCTACGGTCCATCGATTGGAATGCTAAAGCCCCCGGTTGGCGCCATATGATAATGAGCCCTGATTATGAGGTGTTAGTAGCTGCGGAGGACTCGACGATTGTAGCGTTTGCCACATTAGACAATACTGCCGAACCAAAGCTCGATTCCCTGTATGTCCTATCCGAATACCAAGGAAACGAGATTGGATCGCGCTTGCTCCGAAGTGTTATGAATGGCCTCCAATCGGTTGCCCTGCAGGTAGCTTCATACAACGCTAAGGCTATCGGTTTTTATGAAAAATTTGGGTTCGTACGTACCGGTATCCGTAGTAGCTATATTTTACCTAGTGGCAAATCGATACCTACTATAGAAATGTTGCATAAGAAGGGCGAGGCTAGTAGTGATTCAGTGAAGCTAGTAGGACGTAAAGAGCTATCTAGTATCAGCGGTGAACGCGAAAGCACCATCAAGTGGTACAGCGAGATAGGATTGCTACCATTCCATCAGGATGATAATCGAAAGCGACGACGTTATGATTTAGATAGGTCTCTTGAGGCACTCAAGCGAATACGCGATTTCAAAGTTCAAGGAGATAGCATAGAAGAGGTTAAGAAAAAGCTCTAGGCTTCCAAAGCGGTAGCGTTTTCATATACTATAGAGGTAATGAAATATCTTATAGTTGCCGTATCGGCATTAGTAGTATTCTCGGCGGTTTTTATTTCCGGTAGTCTTACAGCTCGGGCCGAAGATTCTAATCATACTTTCAATATCACCCACGGAGTAAATATCAGTGATTCCGGCGTGGAGATAGAACAGCGTGTGCGTGTGAATTCTTCCGGGAGTTTAGAGTCGCTTGAAGTCGCACTTCCTGTCGAGAGCGCTAGTGATATAGAGGCGGAATACAGTGACGGTTCGACCATACCTTTCAGTACGGTTAAAAAACAATCTGCAGTTGGAAATGTAGAGTTCGAGCATACTGCCTTGGTACTGGACTTTCCGCGTGAAAGAGACGGTCAGTGGGATTTCGTAGTTAGCTTTACGAGCGACGAGGGAATTAGCGGATTCGGTGATAGCAGGATAGTATTATTGCCGTTCCTTGACGGGCGTCTCGGGGCGGACTGGATAGCGAATGTCAGCGTGCCGGGAGATTGGCCACTACTAAACTATCGACCTACGCTACGCAGTGCGGATGTCGCTTCTGATGTGAGGAGATTCCAGGTCCATGGCGACGACTATAGACACCCGGTGTTAGCTCTGTCTTTTTCGACTGCTACCAAACATGAAGCAAAAGGAGTGCATACGCTTAGAAACGATAGTTTCTTACCGCGAACCATGAGAGTGCCTCTACCTTTGGATACGCATAGCCAGTCGGTGAGTATAGAGAGTATCGAGCCACGACCTTCGCGCATGAGCTTGGATAGAGATGGCAATGTCCTGGCTCATTATTATATGTGGCCGTGGCAGACTAAAACTGTCGAGTACGAGGCGGTAGTTGCGGTTGAACAATTGCGCTACGACGGTAGTGGCTCTGAAGGTCTAGAGGAGATAGCGGATGAATTTGCACACTTTACACTCAATGAAGGACACTGGGCGACCAGTGAGGCAATTGAGAATTATGCTTCGGAGCATATGGATTCGGATGATGTGTACGGGAGCATTCTAAATATTTCGGAATCTATATTCGAGCACCTGGAGTACATCGGGGATGATGTACCGCGCTCTTCAGCCAGTGAAGTGCTTGATTCAGGCGAAGCTGACGCTCAAGGTTTTGCCGACGTATTAACAGCGGCACTACGCAGTCAGGATATCCCGGCTAGAGTGGTCCACGGTTCAGTGTATCCGAGTGCTGCACTGCATGATGAAAGGCACATATGGGTAGAAGCGTACGCTCCCGGAGTGGGATGGGTAAATCTCGATCCATTATGGGCACGTTTCTTCGGTAGCAGTGGAGCAAGCGGAGTGGATAGGGTGGCATGGTTGGTTGAAAGTGATGATGGATACGCGAGTCTTCTGGCTGGACTAGAGAGTTCTATTGCATTGGATCCTGTGGAGTCGGACATCGAAGAGGATGAGGATGTCGCGCCTGCAGAAGAAGCTTTGCGACTAAACAATACCGCTTACATGGTGCTTCCCGGGCTGTCGGTATGGTCACGCTCAATCGAGAATACTGGTGGCACAACATTAGACAACATCTCGTTTGATGGTGGGAGTGCAGGCTCACTAGCTCCTATGCAGGCAGTAGAGAAGCGGACGTGGCAGGTAGGATTTAGCTTAGATAATGTCTCGGCAACCATGGACGAAGAGGAGATGGACAGGGAGGTCGTCATGCGATGGTGGCCGATGATAGGAGTAGGCGTTATCTTACTGGCCCTCTGCGTGCTACAATTTTATCGTTGGCGAAGACGGTACTATATCAGGAAACGACTCGGTCACACGGGTAGTTGAATGTACTCATAAGCCACAGGATAGCTTCTTAATACGCATATATTTTAAACAGGTAAGACATGGCTAAATACTACGTAACAACTCCGATTTATTACATCAATGCCAAGGCGCATATAGGGCACGCCTATACTACGATAGCTGCCGATGTATTGGCGCGTTACCATCGTCAACAAGGAGACGAAGTGCTTTTCAGCGTGGGCACTGATGAGAACAGTCAAAAGACCGTGAAGGCAGCTGAGTCTGCAGGGCAATCAGTAGGAGAGTACGCGGATGCGATGGCTTTGAATTGGAAAGAAGTCTGGGATCGGTTGGATATATCCTACGACCGTTTCATACGCACGACCGAGGATCTACATCAGCATTCGGTAAATGCTCTTTTCCAGCGACTCAAAGCCCAAGGTGATATATACAAAGACACCTACAGTGGACTTTACTGCGAAGGTTGCGAAGGTTTCTTGCGCAAAACCGATTTAGTAGATGGTCTATGTCCGGATCACCAGAAACCTCCCCAGGAAATCGAAGAGGAAAATTACTTTTTCGCGCTTAGTCGTTACCAAGACAGATTACTAGAATATATTAATGAAAATCCTGATTTTATAAAGCCGGAATCTAGGCGCAATGAGGTGGTGGCTTTTATCACTCGTGGCCTGGATGATTTTAGCATCAGTCGTGAGGGCGGTGGCTGGGGTATGCCGTATCCGGACGATTCAACGCACACTATCTATGTTTGGGTGGAAGCACTTATCAATTATCTGACAGTGGCCGGTTACCCGAACGAAGGGTATGAGAAGTATTGGCCGGCGGATGTGCACTTAGTCGGTAAGGATATCATCAAGTTCCACTGCGTGTATTGGCCGGCATTACTGATGAGTGCCGGACTGCCACTGCCGGAGACAGTGATGGCGAATGGATTTTTGAACGTGGGAGGCACTAAGATATCGAAATCCATTGGAAACGTTATCGATCCTTTGCAACTTGCTGATGAATACGGTCCTGATGCTTTGCGCTACATACTTCTAAAAGGCACTCCTTTCGGACAAGACGGAGACTTCACCATGGAAAGGTTTGAAGCCATATATAACAGCGACCTGGCCGACGACCTAGGTAATCTAGTCAGCCGTGTGGCAGCTATGATTGCCAAGTATCAAGGAGGATTGATAGGTGTAGACGGGGACGCAGCTCACGATACTAATAAATTTCACGAAGCCATAGAAAACTTCCAGTTCGAGAAAGCATTGGAAGAGATATCGGTATTTACCAAGGATCTCAATCTCTACATTGAGCAAGAGAAACCTTGGGAGGTGGCCAAGGAGGATTCCGAGCATCTACAGGAGATTCTGGGCTATCTAGCGACCAATATAGTGCACTTAGCGCATTTGCTCGAACCCTTCATGCCTCAAACTGCCGCTAAAATATCCAATATGTTTTCGACCGGAAAATTAGAGCAGAGCGAAGGAACGCTCTTTCCGAAAAAACAGTAACGGAGTCGGTCTTAGTTAATGGAGTTTATAGATACACATGCGCATCCACATATGGAAGGCTACGAACTTTCACCCGATGAGTTTATAGATAAAGCTAATCGCTCTGACGTAATGACCATAGTCTGTATCGGTACGGAAGCGGAAGATTCTCGCCGGGCTATAGAGTTCGCTAAGACCAATCCAGGGTGTTATGCCAGTATCGGTTTGCACCCTCACGAGGCGAAGCTTCATGACGACCAGAAACAAAATCTGGCACGTCTAGTGACTGATGAAAGGGTGGTGGCCGTGGGTGAGTGCGGGCTGGATTATTACTACGAACATTCACCAAGAGACAACCAAAAATCGGCTCTAAGAGGACAGATCGAGCTGGCTGTAGAGAATGACCTGCCCCTGGTATTTCACGTACGTGAAGCATTCGAGGATTTCTTCGCGATATTCGATGAATACGCGGCTAATACTAAAATACGTGGTGTAGTGCATTCGTTTACGGCCGATAAGGCTACCGCTAAAGCCTGCATGGATCGTGGCCTGTACGTAGGCTTAAACGGCATCATGACGTTTACTAAGGATGATAGCCAATTGGACGCTGCAAAATATATATCACTGGGTAGCCTGGTTTTAGAGACCGATGCACCCTTCTTGACCCCTGTGCCATTTCGTGGTAAGGTAAACGATTCTGGACACGTGAGAACAGTGGCAGAATTTTTAGCAAATCTACGTGGCGAATCCCTGGAGGATATCGCGCGCGCAACCACGCAAAACGCAAAGGAGCTTTTCCGAATATGAGCGATCCAGGTACTTACCAGATACCATCCGAGTTTCTAGATGTAAATCGTGATGAGACAAATCTAGAGGAATCTGCACACCAAGAGACGGCCTCAGTTATGGAGGTTAAGTCCGAAGAGGCGCTTAGCGCAGAAGCAATGACCCAGGAGATAGCCTATCTAGGCGACTGGGTGGTGCACGAACGTACGGAAAAATTGCAGAGTTCAGAACTAGCTATTGGCCTAAACAGTTTATGGCGCAAGCTCGGCGGGGATTTTGATACCGAGAAGAGCTTGATGATTAAGGAAGCACATCTAAGTAGCGAGCTGTTTGCAGATAAGCGCAGTAATATATTTTTCTTCGACAAGGTAGGGGAAGGTCATGGTGAATGGGTTATCAACCGTTACGATGAGGCAAGTGGTGGGTTCATCACTATTTACTATGAAGTAAAGATCGACGAACGAGGTCAAGGCGGAGAAGTCCTCGTGAAGTGGCCGGACTATCCGCACCGCCATGCTACAGAAGAAGAGATAGAGAGGCTACACACCATCACCTCACGCTACTACGAACTTATTAAGAGTCGCATTTATTCTTAAATTAGGATATAGGATATAGGATATAGGGTTACGCTTCGCTTAGGGTATAGAGACTTCATAACTTTACAAACTTTAAGAACTTTATAACTAATAAGCTAACACCTAATCACTAAAACCTAACTATACCCTATACCCTACGTCCTACACCCTATCTTCCAGCTGTACCCTAAACCCTAAATCCTATACCCTGTATTTATGATTTACCTAGACCATGCCGCAGCTACGCCTTTGGATCCGCAAGTTGAGGAGAGTATGCGTCCGTTCATGGCGGAGCGCTTTTATAACCCTTCGTCGTTATATACCCCGGCTCGTGCTATCAGGACGGATATTGATAATTTCCGTAGCAAAGTCGGCTCACTAGTAGGAGCTAAACCTAGCGAAATAGTATTTACCGCAGGTGCCAGCGAGAGCATTAGCCTAGCTATTGGCGGTGTAGTGAGAAAGCATCCTGAGGCAGAGGTGCTCATCAGTGCTGTCGAACACAGCGCAGTTATAGAGAGTGCACGAGGTTATGCATCGGAAGTATCGATAGTTCCGGTAGATTCGAGAGGCACAGTGAGAGTTGAGGATATCAGAGATTCTATCACTGATAATACGTGCTTGATTAGTGTCGGTTATGTAAACAGCGAGCTCGGAACAGTGCAGCCATTGCGCGATATATCCGCTTGCGTAGAAGAAGTACGTGAGGATAGAAGTAAGCGTGGAGTAGATATGCCATTATTACTACATACTGATGCATCGGCGGCGGCTGAATATCTCAATATAGACTGTCATCTACTCGGGGTGGACCTACTAACTCTTAATGGAGCTAAGATATATGGACCCAAACAGTCCGGCGTGCTTTTTGTCAGCCATGGTGTAGAACTAGAACCTCTTATATACGGCGGTGGTCAGGAGCGTGGATTGAGAAGTGGAAGTGAAAGCCCGGCCGCTATAGTGGGTTTTGCCAAAGCCCTTGAGATAGCGCAAACAGGGTACAAACAAGAATCCAAGCGCCAAGCGCCCCTGCAGAAGCTTCTGACTGAGCGGCTTGGGACTATAGAAGGAGCAGTAATTAATAGCACTAGCAAGAATCGTACGCCAGGTATAGTTAATGTAAGTTTCCCACATGTTGACGGTGAAACTCTGGTGCATCACCTCGATGCAAACGGAGTACTAGCTGCTACCGGTGCCGCCTGTAATGCTAGCGATGATAAGCCCAATCATGTACTTGAGGCGATAGGCGCTGATAAATCTACCATCCAAGGGTCTTTACGCCTGAGCATGGGCAGACAAACGAGTAGAGATGATATCGAGCAGGCAGTCGACATCATAACAAATGTCGTCTCTAAACTTCGCCATCGCTGATATACTGTGAATTATGCGATGGTTAGTACTATTAGCTGGTTTAGCGTTGATATTTGGCGGGGCTTTGGCCGCGATAGGTATCTATATATCTTCGCCACGAGACGAATTACGCCAAGCTGACTACATAGTTGCGGTAAGCGGAGGAGACACCAAAGCGCGTGCGGAAGAGGCGGCAAGGCTGTATTTAGACGGCTGGGCACCAAGAATCATTTTTTCTGGTGCTGCCCTGGATCCTGAAAGTCGCTCGAACGCCGATGCCATGCGAGAGATAGCGGTCAATATGGGCGTGCCCCCCGACATGATCGTAGTCGAGGAAGAATCATTCAACACCAGGGAAAATGCCGAACTTACGTCGCGATTGGTCGAAGCGCTTGGGGGCGAGAGTATCATTTTGGTAACGTCTCCATACCATCAACGCAGAACTTATATAGAGTTTCGTAATGAAATTAGGTCGGATATCGATATCATAAGCCACTCCGCGCCCGATCAGCGATGGAGCAGGCGCTTTTGGTGGAGTAGCGAATTCGGCAGGAATATAACCATCAGTGAGGTACCTAAAGTACTCTACGCAATTAATCAGAGCAGGTAGATTTTAGTTTTAAAGTTATAAAGTCGAAAATACAAGGGTTTAGGATATAGGGTAACGCTTCGCTTAGGATAAAGCTAGGATTTAGGAGACAGGGTATAGGGTTTAGCTTATGACTGCATAGGGTCAGACCCTGAGTAACTGTGCGAGTCTTGACGGTATCCGAATTTAACATTCTGGCTGTCAAGGTCGGACCTTGCCAGCGAATGAAATCTAAAATTTGAAGTTTAACTAATTCCTAGACCCTGTATCCTGCACCCTGAATAGAGCGAAGCTCTGCAGGACGGACCTTTAGAAACGATGAAATATTGTATAGTATGTATTTTGTCGCTGTTATAATGGACTGGTTATGAAGAATGTATTTGTAGGAATGAGTGGAGGTGTGGATAGCTCGGTGACTGCCGCGCTACTCAAGCAAGCAGGATATGATGTGACTGGCGTGTATATGAAGAATTGGACCCGCGATATCGGCGGGGTAGAGTGTCCGTGGCGCAAGGACTTAACCGATGCCCGTAGTGTGGCCGCGCTACTGGATATACCGTTTGAAGTGTTCGATTTTGAGACAGAGTACAGGGAGTTGGTGGTCCAATACATGATCGATGAATATCGTGCCGGGCGCACGCCCAATCCGGACATCGCCTGCAACCAGGAGGTGAAATTCAAGCTGTTTCTAGATGCCGCTCTTGCACGGGGTGCGGACATGATAGCCACTGGACATTATGCGAGAACCGAAAAGGGTAGGCTGTTTACGGCCGCGGATGAAGGCAAGGACCAGACATATTTTCTCTACCGTGTGGAATCGGAAGCTCTTAGCAAGAGCTTGTTTCCGCTGGGGGATTATCAAAAGTCCGAGATACGTTCTCTGGCTAAGGAGTTCGGTCTGTCGACAGCCGATAAGCCGGATTCACAAGGAATTTGCTTCGTCGGTGAAGTAGATATCAAAGATTTCTTGAGTGAATATATAGAGACCAAGCCCGGCCCGATAAAACATGTCGACGGGCGGATTCTAGGCGAACATGAAGGAGCGGAGTACTACACTATCGGCCAGCGCCACGGTCTGGGTGTGGGCGGAGCTCTTCGGGACGATAGCGGCAGCGGATTGCCACTGTATGTAGTGAGCAAAGACATGAGCGAGAATACGATTTTCGTCAGCGAGGACTTAGCCGCGCTTATGAATGATGAAGTGAGCATCGATC
The DNA here is from genome assembly GCA_007131065.1 of Candidatus Saccharimonadota bacterium. Taxonomy (GTDB): domain Bacteria; phylum Patescibacteriota; class Saccharimonadia; order QS-5-54-17; family QS-5-54-17; genus SLRF01. Next base: position 835 of record SLRF01000032.1, on the reverse strand, counting down.
AATTGCATTGGATCAATGAAGCTCCAGAGATAGGTGAAGAATTCCTGGTCCGCAGTAGGCACCGCGGCCGGCTTACGCCTGCGGTAGTTACCTCATCGTCCGGAGACACCATGCGACTTAAACTGGAGCAGCCAGAAAGGGCGTTGACTGCCGGTCAATCGTTGGTCCTTTACCAAAAAGAGAGCGAGACAACCGAGGTGGTTGGCGGTGGAATAATCACGCAGTAGTTTTACCCTTCAGTCTTTTTCGCTACAATACTACGATATGAATGCACAAGAGATTCGACAGAAATATCTGGACTTTTTTAAGGAGAGAGGACATCAGGTAATACCGCGAGCCAACCTCGTGCCTCAAGATGATGCCACAACTTTGTTCACCGGCTCAGGAATGCAGCCCTTGCTTCCCTATCTGCTGGGCGCCGACCATCCTCAAGGCAATAGGCTCGTCGATTCACAAACCTGCCTGCGTGCTGATGACATAGAAGAAGTCGGGGACAACCGCCATACGACCTTTTTCGAGATGCTGGGTAATTGGTCCTTAGGCGATTATTTTAAGGAAGAGCAGTTGGCTTGGTTCTTCGAGTTCCTAGTCGACGAAGTAGGGCTAGATCCAAGCAAGCTCTACGTCACTACATTTATGGGGGACGAAGCCTTGGAGCTGCCTCGGGATAAGGAATCAGCCGATATATGGCAAAGACTATTTAAGAGCAAAGGCATAGAGGCTGGTGTGGCTGATATCGGCTCAGAAGCCGATGGCGGCAAGCGCGGTATGAAGGATGGGGAACGAATATTCTATTATGATGGAAGCAAGAATTGGTGGAGCCGCGGTGGTGGAC
>SLRF01000027.1 GCA_007131065.1 Candidatus Saccharimonadota bacterium | reverse complement strand
TTTGTCATTTCCACATAGATCCCCTGCCGATGCATAGGCGGGAGTTCCTTTAATACCTTTTTCTTTGTGCGCCTGATAAGATATGGCTCAAGAAATTGTCTGAATTGTTTGGGCGATTTCACGCGATACACTTTCCAGCCCTACGAAGATAGCCGGTCTTATGCGTTCTTTGAGTCAGAACGCTCAGACCAATCTCAGTGTTGAGGAGATTATGCGCCTAGTGGAGATAGGTGAATCAGTAAATCCTGAAGATATAGTCCAATCGCAATTGGATGCATCTGAAGATAACTTCTTAGCCTTTAGTGACTATTATGGACAGTCCGTTCTAGTACCAGTAAGTGGTGACTGGCAACAAATACAGGAGTATGTTCGCGGATTACTGGTAGATAGCTATATTAAGGACGAGGCAGCTCGGATTAGCGTTCTCAACGGCACTATGGAAGATGGACTTGCCGGGTCGGTCGGTGAACTACTAAGAAGCTTTGGTTATCAGGTGGATAATATCGACAACGCCTCAGAACAGAATTATACCCGGACAGTAATATTTGATTACAACGGTGACAATCCATATACGATTCGTTATTTAGAGCAGCGGTTTGGTGTCAGCGCGCAACGCAGGCAAGCGCCTAGCGATAGCGAAAATCTCGATATAGAGATAGTCATCGGCGGCGATTATGATTCAGATACTCAATAGGCTTTCGGTCGGCAAGCTGCAGAAACAGCTACTTAGAGGTGCTGTCAGTATTGTTTTGGCGGTGGGAATATTTTATCTGGTTCGGGCTGACCTACTGCTTTTTGCTGTATTGTTGGCAGTAGTCAGCAAATGGCAAGTGTTGCTCGGAGGTCCGAGGTTATGGCTTCACAATATCTGGGATAACGGCACCGACATTATAGTGCTTTGGAGTTTCCTGGCTCTACTAGTGGCGTATGGCCAGGATCTTTCTATGCAGTGGGGAGTGGTAGGCCTATATCTGTTGTGGCAGTTACTCATAAAACCATTAGAAGATACTAGCGGTAGAGGCATGCAGGCGCTTTATGCTATAGCTATCGGTATCGGTACCGTTTTTTTATATAAGGGCACTCTGGGGATTGCTCCGATGATACTTCTAGGTTGGCTTATCGGTATGGTGAGTGCTAGTCATTTCCTAGGAGGTGGAGACGACGACATCCGACGCTTAGGCGGAGTGATATGGGCACTGTTGGTTAGTCAGTTTGTATGGATTTTTGCACATTGGACGGTGTTGTATCCGTTTTTCGATGGAAGAGTGTTGATTCCTCAGGCCGCAATAGTTATCACTGCAATAGCTTATGTATTTGGTAATATATATCATGACCACTCTCAGCGTCGCCTAGGCAAGAAGCGTCTGTACGGATACTTAGGATTTATCGGGTTTATAGTTATAGGTTTAGCTATCGGAAGCGAGTGGGTGGATCAACTTTAAGGAGGGAGCATGAATAGAAGACAGTATATGGGTTGGGCACTTTTCTTGATTGCTAGCCTGTCATTCCTAGGTGGTATTATCGGTGGCTTTTTAGGCATTGGCGTACTAGATAGAATATTGTTTCCAGGCTCGATAAGTCGAGATGTTATTCTGCAGGAAAGCTCAGTCATCATAGATGTTGTAGATAAGCTGGAACCCAGCGTAGTAAGTATATCTTCCGAAGCGGCACCGACACAGGATATATTCGGACGGGAGTTTGAAGGGCGTAGTGGTGCCGGAACCGGTATTATTATATCTAAAGACGGACTAATACTTACCAACAAGCACGTAGTTCCGGTCGATAGCGAAATATCGGTAACTCTCTCTAATGGTCAGCTAGTCGAAGATGCAGTGGTGATAGATAGAGACCCGTTTAACGATATAGCTTATTTGAAGATAGAGACAGATGAAGAGCTGGAGCCGGCAGAACTTGGTGATTCCGATCAGGTAGTTACCGGACAGCGAGTCATAGCTATCGGTAATGTGCTGGGCCAGTTCAGTAATTCAGTAACTTCAGGAATCATATCGGCTATCGGTCGCCCAGTACTGGCGACTGATCGGACCGGTACAGAAGTGGAGCAGCTGCAAGGCCTCTTGCAGACCGATGCAGCGATTAATCCCGGCAATTCCGGTGGACCGCTGGTCAATATACAAGGTCAAGTGATAGGAATTAATACGGCTGTTGCAGGAAATGCTGAGAATATCGGTTTTGCGATACCTATAAATCAAGTCAAAGCCGGTATAGCGAGTATCGAGGAAGAGGGAAGGCTCATCAGGCCATATTTAGGGGTTAGATATATAAATATCGATTCTGCGGTAGCTCGAGATGAAGATTTGGACGTTTCCGACGGCGCTCTATTGATTGGTAGCAGCTCACAGCCGGCAATTCTGCCAGGTAGCCCAGCGGAAGAGGCGGGATTACTCGAAGGGGATATCATAGTAGCGGTAGACGGCCAAGACATTGATCGTAAAAGCCCGCTCGGAGTGAAGCTATCTCGCTACCGGGCAGGTGAAACCATTGAACTAGCCATCTTAAGGGACGGGGAAGAGTTAGATATCGACGTTACTCTCGAGGAGGCGCCTGAGGATTTATTCTAAGTATCGATATAAAATCATCTCGGCTTTCGATACTATATCCGTTTTTCTCGCAGATTAGCTTGAGGGAATCTAATTGAGCCGGTAAGTGCTCGATGATAGCGATTCCACTGGGAGTCAGTATATTTTTTGCTAGTGGCAGGAATCGGCGGTAGCCGTCTAGGCCGTCCTCTCCTGCAAAAAGCGATTGGTCCGGCTCATAAGCTAGACTTTCTTTCGATCTATATGCATTAGGTACATACGGCAGGTTGGCCACTATTGTGTCGAATTTATCCCTCCATGGATAGGTAAGATCTCCCTGTCTGAACGTAATCGACGTGTTATGGGAGGTTGCGTTGGCTCTCGCTACTTCTAGTGCGGCTCTGGATATATCGCTTGCACATACCTCTAGATCTTCCCGGTGCTTCTTGATTGCTATGGCGATGCAGCCACTCCCGGTCCCTATATCGACAAGGCGAGAATTGGCAGGGGCTGATTCGATTGCTGTATCTACCAGTGTCTCGCTCTCCGGTCTAGGTATCAATACTCTGGAATCTACAGTTATATCAAGGTTATAAAATTGCTTGCCGTTTTGTATGTAAGCTATCGGTTCAAAGTTCAGGCGACGGTGTAAAAAATCTCTGTAGCAGTTGCGTTCTGGGGTAGACATCTCTCGGTCGGTTTCAGCCAATATAGCTTCTCGGGATTTCCCTGTGGCATAAGAGAGAAGTAATAGTGCGTCTAGGCGCGGTGAGGTCGAGGAAGGGGTGAGTATCTTCTCTCCTTGAGACAATTCCTTGTACAGATTCATTGTTTTTTCTTAAGCTCTAGTTCCGCTACGTGTAATGCTTCGATTATTTCGTCGATTTCGCCCTCCATAATCTGCGGTAAGCCGTGGAGGCTGAGTCCTATACGGTGGTCTGTGAGTCGGTCCTGAGGGAAGTTGTATGTGCGAATTTTTTCCGATCGGTCACCGGAGCCTATTTTGTCTTTGCGTTCACTGGCGCGAGCTCTGTCTTCTTCCTCGATCTTTGCAGCAAGTAAGCGAGAGCGTAGTATATTCATGGCTTTGTCGCGGTTTTTGTGCTGGCTTTTCTCGTCCTGGCAAGTTACGGTGATGCCGCTGGGAGCATGGGTTATACGGACGGCCGAGTCGGTAGTGTTGACCGATTGACCTCCGGGGCCGCTAGATCGGAATACATCTATACGTAGATCTTTGTCCTCGATCTCGACATCTTGCTCTTCGGCTTCTGGCAACACTGCTACAGAAGCAGTAGAGGTGTGTATTCTACCTCCGGATTCGGTTGAAGGTATTCGTTGCACTCTGTGTACTCCTGATTCAAATTTGAACCACCCATAAGCAGAGGGCTCTTTTATCTCAAAGCTTATTTCTTTGAAGCCTCCGACTTCGGAGGTGCTTTCGTTGATTAACTCTACTTTCCAGTTTTTGTTTTCACAGTGGCGTATATACATACGGTAAAGTTCCCCAGCGAACAGGGAGGCTTCATCTCCGCCAGCACCGGCACGTATCTCCATGACGGCAAATTTTTCGTCACGAGGGTCTTTCGGGAGAAGAGCTTCTTCTAGCTGAAGCTTAGCTTCCTCTAGTTGCGATTTAAGGTCTTCGAGTTCTACTGTCGCTAGTTCCGCCATTTCCTCATCAGCACTATCGGTAAGATCTTCGGTCTCGCGAACGCGTTTTTCTAACTCTTCAACGCTTGAGAACATATCCAGCATCTGTTCGATTTCTGCGTGACGTTTAGCCACCTTGCTACCTTCAGGCGTAGTAAAAATAGTGCCGTCACGAAGTTTTTCGGACAGCTCCGTGTATTCGGCCTCTAGTTGTTTCCTTTTGTTCTCCATAATAATTATTAGTATATAGGGATTAGCTTATTAGTATAGCGTACACCTAATTGGGTGTACGCAATTTGTAAAAACGATGGTACGCAGTTACTTCTTGAGGTCTGATAGGCTTTTTTTAGCTTGAGAGTCGTCTTTCCTGGCTGGCTTTTTCTTAGCAGTGGTTTTTGTCTTTTTCTTGTCACCAGCTGCAGCTTGACGAGCGCGGAATCTGTCGACTCTACCTGCTACGTCTACCAGTTTTTGTTTGCCGGTATAGAATGGATGGCACTCTGAGCAAATCTCTACCTCAATAGAGTCGACGGTCGAACGCGTCTTGAACGAATTTTTACATCCGTTACATATTACGGCGGTTTCTTTGTAGTCGGGGTGGATATCTTGCTTCATACAAACGGTTATTATATCTATATGACTATCCGGGGTCAAGACCCGGCTATGTAGTGAGCGTAAGCTGGACTAGCATTGACTAATTAAAGTTTTTATGCTAATAATTGTATACGATTACATAGAAGAAAAAATCAACATGAAAAACGAACACAATAAATCACCCGGACAATATGAAGACGACCAAAAAAGTCGTCGTGAATCTATAAAGAACTGGCTAGCAGCAGTTTCTGTAGGCGCATTGAGTGTAGGTGGCGGCTTAGCAGTACATGAGGCAGTGACCGATGACAACCGAGGCGAAACACCAGTGCTTACTCCTCTAGAGAGTGAAGATGGAGGCGTCGATAGTTCTGTACAGTTCGATCAATTCGGCAATCAGTGGGTACGTTTAACTATTCCCGAAGGAAGCACTATCCAGACCGAACTAGGTGATAGAGAGATGACGCAGAGAACATTACAGGCCAACGGCATAGTAGAGTCTTCGGATGTAAAGGCCAATCATGCAGTATGGGTGCCTAGTGAAGCGCTAGAGGATTAAGTAGTCGAACAAAGGCTTGCACCAGAGGGGTTTTAGCGGTAGCCTATAATCATGATACGTTAAAATATATTAATCAGCGCGGACAGGGAATCCTGTTCTTGGCTCAAGAGCAATCATCCGCGTGTCGTTGAAAGGATTTATCAATTATGAGCAAGACAGATATCAAAGCTTTGTTAGAAGCAGGTGCGCACTTCGGACACAAAACCAGCCGGTGGAACCCGAAAATGCGGAATTTTATACATTCCAAGCGCGGCGGTATACATATTATAGACTTAGTACAGACAGCCGATTTGTTAGAAGAAGCGGCTAAATTTGCGGAGAGCGTTGCCTCTAGTAATAAAAAAGTGCTGTTTGTTGGCACTAAGAAGCACATTGCACCGACCATCAAGGAGGCGGCAGAGAGCGCAGGGATGCCTTATGTGTCTGAGAGATGGCTGGGTGGTATGCTTACTAATTTTTCCACCATTTCCGAACGAATCAAAAGACTCAAGAAGCTGGAAGAGGATTTAGAGTCCGGTGAATTGTCAGAGAAATACAACAAGCGTGAAATACTAGAATTCCAAGAGGAAAGAGACAAGCTAGCAAAAGATTTCCAAGGGATTTCTGACATGAATAAAGTGCCGGGAGCGCTATTTGTTAGCGATTGCATAACGGAACGCACTGCTATCAAAGAAGCAGCTAGGCTGGGCATACCGATCATTGGCATAGTAGATACTAATGGCGATCCGTCGGATATAGATTACGTGATACCGGCAAATGACGATGCGGTCAAGACAGTCAAGCTTGTAGCTGAGGCGATAGCGGAGGCAGTGGCTAAGGGTGCCAAGAAAGCAACCAAGAAGCCAGCGCCAGACGAAGCGGAGAAGAAAAAAGCCACTAAAAAACCTGCTACCAAGAAGACTGAATCTAATACATCTAGCGACAAGCCCGCCAAAAAGAAGACCGCTTCAAGCAAGAAGAGCGAATCTAGCAAGGAGGATAAATAATGGATGTAACTGCCAAGGACATTAAGAAACTCCGTGATGTGACCGGCGTAGGCATGATGGATGCCAAGAAAGCTCTCGTCGAGGCCAAAGGAGATCAAGACAAGGCGATGGAAGTACTACGCAAGAAAGGCCAAGCTAAGGCTGAGAAACGAGCTGAGAGAACGGCCGAAGCCGGAATAGTTGATGCCTACGTACACATGGGGAGAGTAGGGGCGATAGTAGAGGTTAATTGCGAGACGGACTTTGTAGCTCGAACCGATGACTTTAAGCAGTTTGTCCGTGATATAGCCATGCAGGTGACTGCAAGCAATCCCCAGTATCTAAAACCTGAAGATATACCCGCAGATGTCATAGAGAAAGAAAAGGGTGTTTACGAGGAAGAGCTCAAGGGCAAGCCACAAAATGTGCGTGATCAGGTCATAGAGGGTAAGCTGGCTAAATTCTACGAACAGGTATGTCTATACAACCAGCCGTTTATCAAAGATCCCGAGAAGACTATTGAGCAACATCAGACCGAGTTAATAGCAAAAATAGGAGAGAATATCGTGGTATCGCAATTTAGCCGAATGGAGTTGGGAGTTCATGGATAG